>NZ_JBNHEQ010000300.1:0-17813 GCF_050016015.1 Dapis hubbardiae BLCC-M172 | reverse complement strand
GGGATACTACATATAGAGTCAAAAAACTATAACGTTATAGTTTTGAACACTATATACATGGTATTTGCGTATGTCTTATTTATATTAATCAGAAAACTTTTTCTACAGATTATAGGTATCTAGAATTACAGCGCTTTTCAGATTGATGAACCACTTTGCCATAACCATAACCTCGTAGGGACGTTGCATGCAACGTCCCTACTGTGGTCTACTGAAATGAAAACCGCTGTAATAGTCATCTCCGGAAAATAAATAAACCTTTTAGTTATATTAGCTAAAGAAAGAAAAAGTTACCATAAAAAATCATTTTTCCTGCCTTTTTCGTAAAAATATCTTACTTGTTCCCTGTTCCCTACCCCTGCAAAAAATCTATATCTTTTTCGGAGAGGTCTAATTAAGATATTTTGGTAGTCCTAATCGCAATTCTAAATAGGTTGCGGGTAATTAAAAAGTAAATAAAAGAGTTGAAACTTCCACCTGTTCCCTATTCCTTCAAAAGCGGTAAGATTTTTGCCACAAATAAAATAGGATTGCTATAGTCCGATACTATTTTACTAACATTTGTTAACAATGCACAGCAAGATTAACCTGCTGAGGGGGTATCTCCCAAAGTCTACAAGAAAACCTGTAGACGCTTTTTTTTTACTTACATCGTCTTGGTTATCGACGGTCGCAGAAGTTTTAATTACTTGACCATGCTAGGGGTGACTTATCAGGATAGCGGTTACATAGTGGCCTGGCTTTGCACCACAAACTACTCTGTTTGCACATGATTATAGCACAATCTATGCAACTAATCGGTATAACTAAATCAATGTATATGAATTTATGTGAACAAATATTAGCAAATCAACAATGGTTGCTCAACCTTATTGATAAATTAACCCGGCTAGTATAGGAACTATGCTTTAAACAACATAATCTACTATGGATATTTTTTGTCAAAACATTACCCACAATAACTTAATAAGATTCATTTTGACATAAATTGCTGTGGATTTCAATTTTGAGGATGAAATTTTTTTGAGGACTTAGTTCCCTCAGTTGGTAAAATAAGACTTAGTATCCGAGAACTAGAAATTACAATAGCCTATGGCAACTGTCACTGCTTATCCCAATGCTCCAGATTTATCTACTGATGACTATTTAGTTATTGGTCTAGCAACTTGCTTTATCAAAGAAGATGGCGAAGTCTCTCAAGTAAAAGTTGTTGAACCAATACCCTCCGCAGCTCTCGAAGCTATAGTAAAAGGCATACCAACTTCTTATGAAATGGCTTGTGGAATAACTTTGGGTAAAGTATTATCTGGAGAAAAACCCTTATTACCTCAAGATTTCCCTTCAGAAGCTCAATTCTCTGATAATTTTGCTGAGAGAGCGATCGCTGCTACTCGCACATATAAAATTCATCCTGAAGTTAAATCTTTGGTTCCTCTAGGAAGTCGTTGTGATAATTTGAACTATTCTCTAGAACGTAAGCGAATATTAAATGCAGAAAATATTGTCAGTTCAGAAGACAATGTGAAGCAACATGAATATACTCACAAAGTTCTTTAATCGTCAAATTATTCAGCGGTTATCTATCAGCTATTAGCTCTTGCTTTTAGTTTTAGATAAATGCTCTATTATTTGAATATTTGTGTTAATTCTATATCTTAAAAGTACCAAAAATTACCGAGAAATAAAGGTATAAAGCCTTCTATTATGGGAAAAAAAAGTGCTAGGATATTTTCTCACATTCAATTCCGTTACCGAAAAATCAAGGTTTAAAGCCTCTCATAAGCAAGGAGAAACAATGAATTTATTTTCCTTTTATTCAATCCTCTTCCTTTTAGGGGGAGGTAATTATCAATTATCCATTATTGAAGGTTTTCCTTGCAGTAATTATCCATTATCCATTATCAATTAATGGAAGTTATCTAAGATTAGGTATTTAATAGTGCTAAAACTTTATGGTGGTGTTCGTAGTCGAGCATCAATTGTTCATTGGTATCTCGAAGAAATAGAAGCTAGTTATGAATTTATTACTCTTGATATGCAGTCAGGAGAACATCTCAAATCAGATTTTTTAGAGATTAATCCGATGGGAAAAGTACCTGCTATTGTCGATGGAGAATTTAAGCTTTCGGAGTCAGGTGCTATTTTGTTATATATTGCAGAAAAATATGGCAAAATGCCTGATTCTTTAGAAAAGAAAGCTGAAATTTTTCAGTGGGTATTGTTTGCTAATGCTACTCTCGGACCAGGAATTTTTGTAGAAGCAAGTCGGGAAAAAGAAACTCCCCGTTTATTAACTCCATTGAATAAAATTTTTGAGACTCAACCTTATTTAATGGGTGAAGAATTTAACGTTGCAGATGTAGCAGTGGGTTCGATTTTAGCTTATATTCCTATGATGTTAAAGTTGGATTTAAGTTCCTATCCTAATGTTTTGGAATATATTAAACGAATTTCTGAAAGACCTGCTTTTCAAAAGACAATTGCTAATCCTTCTTAATATCTAAGTTAAGCATTCAGCCATCAGCTACATCAGCTAACAGCTAGCCTCCGTAGGAGGAACTTCGTTAACAGCTATGAGTTATTAACTTATTATTTTGGCAGGAGGAATTAGTTTCCAAGGAAAATTAAAGTTATAGCGCTAGGGAATAGGGAATAGGGAATAGGGAATAGTAAACTTTCAAAGGACTTCAGGATTTAGAAATGTCTTAATCTTTGCTTTGACTGCTTTATTAAGAAAAAGGTTCTCATCTAACCTTAGTAGTTGTTTTATTCTTTCAAAAGCTATTAGCATTTAGTATTTTCCAGGAAAAGCTGAATATTGACTTCTAGCTAATAGCTGAATGTTTACTATGTAAGTATTCAGCAGTCAGTTTTGAGTTATTATTTATTAGCTTCAAATTAAGGGAGTACTGAGATACTGAGCGAAAATTAAAAATATGGGGAAGAGGAGAATTGCTAATTATATAGTAATCCTAAATAGGTTGTAATATTGTATTGTAGGGGTTTGGTTTCCAAACCAAAGCAAAAATGGGATTTGGAAACCAAACCCCTACAGTTTTTTTGTTCGCCAATCATTGAGGATTAGTATAGCAATTATCGGCCTATATTAAAATTTAAAAAGAAAGAATTGTTTGAACTGAATTGCCAAATTTGTCATTCATTTTTATTTCTGAATGCTAACTGTAAAAGTATTCAGGTAAGCATTAGAAATAAAACAAAAATAAACCAAAATCAAAAATCTAGAGAAATAATTTATCTCTAGATGAAAAAACTTAGTAGCTATCAGCTTCCCAATGATGATTTCAGCATATTGCTAATAATTAGAATGGAAGCTAATAGTCATATTTAGAGATTTGCTTTTTATCTGAAACCTACTGCTGCCTGCCATACAAAAGCTAGCAACAAGAAGAATACAGGAATTACTGGTAAAACATCAACTAACGGATCAAAAACTGAGTAAGCTTCTGGCAATTTTGCCAATAGCATTGCTAATTCCATAACATTAACCTACCTTTTTTCCACAAAAAAAATTTTATGATATTAGTATATCTTAACATGAGCAATTAGCATCAAAATTTATCTCTTCTAATCTAAATCTCAACTAATGGAAATATTGGCCTTGCTAAATACAGCAATGAATCTTTGAGGGACAGAAACATCTCAAAACTTGAGGTAGTGAATTAACACCCAACTATAATGTTTGAGCATTTCTACCAAGGGATTAGCAAAAAAATAATATACCAGTGTCTAGCTTTCTCAGTGAGCAAAATATTCTTTCGAGATTTTTAATTAGGGCTGGCTGATTAAATATTAAAGTATTGAAATATAAAGGTTTGAGCCTTTTTATGGTCGAAAAAGTTGCCAGGTTTTCAGTTGAAAACGCTCAAAAAATTAGCATTTTGGATAGACTTGGGCAAAAAAAAATACTTCCTACTCCCCTACTTCCCTACTCCCCTACTCCCTAAAAAGACTTTTTCAACAAACCCTAATTAGTTTATCTCTGGGTTTTGCCCACCCCTATTTCGGTACTTTATTTAAACGTAAGTCCCCAACTAGGAATAACACAAAGTCTTGGGATTTAATCAAGCTAGAATGAATACCATTGATTTGATGGAATATCGAATAGGAAAAGAATGTCTAAGCAAAAACCAAACGAGTGGTTGAAGTGGATATGTTCGAGTCAAAATTTTGATGAATTAGTCGAAAACTATGACCGATGGGCAGATATATATGAAACAGATGTTGGGGAAGTATGGAAACCAGTACCTTTAGCAGCTTCATCCATGCTAGCAAAATATATGCCCAACAAACAGGGCACAATTCTTGATGTTGGAGCAGGAACAGGTCTAGTTGGTATAGCATTAACTCAATTGGGATTTGAAAACATAATAGGTACTGATATATCACCTGGTATGTTAGCCAAAGCTGCAGAAAAAGACGTATATAAATCTTTAGTTTGTTGTTTTATAGGTGATGAAAAATTTAGAAACTTAAAGATGGCAAGTGGTATTATCGCTACAGGAGTATTTGCCGAAAGCCATGCTGGTTCGGGAGAACTAAACAAACTTCAAGACAATATCGAGCCTGAAGGTGTATTGGTTTTCACGGCACGGGAGAGTTTCTTACCTAAACTTAAAGAAGTCTTAGACCAGCCAGAATGGACTCTTGTTGATTCCAAAGTAATGCCGATTTATGAAGACCCTATTTATCTTTTAGCGTACAAAATTCGGAAAAAATGACCTCAGAATTGAAAAGACTCGAACAAGTCAATGAAGAACTGGCCAGAGTTCCCAATCTAAGTCGGCGTGAATTGCTAGATATGAAAGTGATTCAAGAGAGGAAAGAATTGGTTCATCGAGTGGGTGCTACAAACGAACCTAAACAAAGTCTTCCATTCACTAAGTTATATCTACCGATGGCCTTCACAGGTATCTTAGAGCCAAACAAGTTAGTTGATGAGACTCATCGTGCAATCAAAATCCTGTTACCTGGTACAGGAACAACCTTTTCTGTTGCTGAGACATTATGTGATGTTGCAGGCACCTTTCATGGCCGAAAAAGTAAGAACCGGGGACGTGGGCGCAAGAGCAACCAAAGTTTACTAAGTGAATTACTACCCGATGGTGAGACATTCCGTGTGGCATCTTTTCCTACTGATCTTCCACTCAATGGTATGGGTTCTGATGCTCCATTTGAATTTGCCAGCGAGCATGGTCTGATGACAATGATTCGCCATGTTCATCTAGTATTGTCACGACTTTATCCCGATCGCCCAGTTTTTATTGCGGGACGTAGCCAAGGTGGTATAGCAGGTATATTGTATGCACAACATTATGATGACTTGGCTGGAGCAATAGCAGTTAATCCACCACATCCAGATCCAGAACTATTTCAGTTTACTGTTCAATACTTGGAGGAGAAAGCTGAAGTTTTAGCAGACCTTCTCCATGCTCCAGGTGTCACTTTACATCATCGTAGTTGGGAAGCTTACAAGACTTTCACACCGAATTTTAATTATCCATCTAGACCATCCCTATCTCCAATCCTAACTCTGGTTAGTTTGGGCGACCCCTTCAATTTGTTTCCTCAGTATCTCCATAAGCTGAAGGAATTTGCAGAAAATGACGAAAAATGTACGTTACATATACTTGATGCAGGGCATAATCTTTGGGATAGGAAATCTGTAGATACATATCGAGAGGTAATTAATTTGCAGATCCAATTCATTTTGAACCAGATGAATAAGGATTGAACAATACGCGACTTTACACCAAAACCTGAGAGGCAAAAATGAGGTTTTTTCTTGAAGTTGGTGATCAACACTAATATGCTATTATTGCTAGGCTTGATTTCTATTACAGTCTTTGCACTTAAACTAAAGTTCGGAATTTACTTCAAATAATGCACAATGTTACGATATTGGGGTCTGGAAAAATTGGATCGGCGATCGCCAAATTCCTACATTATAGTGGGGATTATACCGTACTTGTTGGTGATATAGACTCTAGATCCTTAGAAAACTTAACTGAATCTTTGCCAGTCAATACTTTTGTCATAGATGTGACTGATGAAGCTACTCTGACAAAAAAACTAGAAGGCCAAGATTGTGTTGTCTCTGCTTGCTCCTATGAGGTCAATCCTATCATTGCCCGTGCTGCTGCCAAAGCTGGAGTTAGTTATTTTGATCTGACTGAAGATGTGGCAACTACCAGTGCAGTTCGCTCTATTGCTGAAATAGCTCCTAGTGATTTGGTCTTTGCACCCCAGTGTGGACTTGCCCCTGGCTTTATCGGCATCCTTGCTCATCACCTGTATAGTGGTTTTGACAAGGTTGACGAAGTAAAAATGCGTGTCGGTGCCCTGCCCCAAAATCCCTCTAATATGATGATGTACAAGCTCACCTGGTCTACGAAAGGTCTGATTAACGAATACTGTAATCCTTGTGAGACTATTCATAACGGTCGTAAAATAGAGGCAATACCCTTGGAAGAGGTGGAGCATTTCTCCCTAGATGGGATAAGTTACGAAGCATTTAATACTTCTGGTGGCTTGGGGACTCTCTGCGAAACTCTTGAAGGCCAGGTGCGTACTCTCAACTACAAGACTGTGCGTTACCAAGGTCATCAGTATCTGATGAAATTTTTAACCAAAGAATTGCGCTTGAGCGATCGTCGGGAACTCCTTCAAGAAATATTGGAAAATTCTATCCCTATCACTAAGCAAGATGTGGTACTTATCTTCTGTACTGTAACTGGCTGGAGAAACGGTTATCTTGAACAAATTAGCGATGTCCGCAAGATTTACCCCCTAAATTTGTATGGAGAAACTTGGAGTTCCATCCAGCTTGCAACTTCTGCCTCTCTTTGTGCTATTTTGGATATGTATCTGAACAGAGAAATTTCCCACAGTGGTTTCCTCAAACAAGAGGATATTAGTCTAGATAGCTTCCTCGCAAATCGTTTTGGTTCTTACTATACCGATAAAGGTAGAAATATAGTCAATCCTGGGATTTAATTTTGCTCTATAAATTTTGACCTTTATAAAGCATAAAGAAATCCTGTTTGATTTGTGAACATAGAATTCTACCCAACCCCACGTTCAACTCTCAAATCAGACGGGATGTATTATAAGGATGAAAACTTTAAGGAAAGTATCTAGACAATTTTAGTAAGTTTAATAGTCCTTTTATTTACCTGATTCAATCTTACATTTATAAACCTGTATTTTGATTACCTTTCTTCAGAGACTCTAAACTAATAGGAATCAAAATCCAAGCAAATACTAAAGTTAAAGCAACTATACCAAATTGTGCCACCCAACTTACTAATTTTTCTAGAGGTACAACTTGTCCGACAAAAAAGGATAAACTGACCATTGTCAATGCCCAAATAGTTGCTCCAGCAAAATTACATAATAAAAATTTCCAGTAAGGCATTTGAGCAATTCCAGCTAATGGTCCAGCAAAAATCCGCAATAAAGTAACAAACCTACCAAAAAATACTGCTTTAGCTGCATTCTTACTGAACTGATTTTTTACATCCATCAGTTTTGTTTCTTGAATCCGAAATATTTTACCTAACCGCAACATAAATGGCCAACCACCATATTTGCCGATCAAATATCCACAACTATCGCCAAATATAGCTCCCATAATTGCACAACCCAAAACATACCAATACATTAGCTCTCCACTACCAGCAAGAAACCCACCTACAAGTGTTATAGTTTCTCCAGGTAAGGGAATACCTGCATTTTCTAAGGCTATTCCTAAGAAAACTGCTAAATAACCATATTTATGGGCTATGAACTGAATTGTTTCTAATGATACAAATTCTAGTGACATTTTACGCTAACCTTTAAGCTTACTTAATAAAATTTATCATTTTTTTATATTTTAGCCTGAGGCAGCTAAACATCAAGGGAACTTATTTGTTACTTAAATCATCCTGATATAAGTAAGAGATATAGCAATTCTATATTAATAGGGAGCAAATAACCTATCAGTTGAATAAACCTCAAAGTCTTACCAATTAATACTTTTTATCTTTAAAAGTTTTAGCTTTGACTTCCGAGTAGTGGCACTACAAAAATTATTTTCCATTTTACCTTTTCTTTACAGTAAACTAAAAAACTAAACTTCTTATTTTTAATTAATGGTGATACATAATGAAAACTGTTGATATCAAAAAACATATTATTTTAACTCCCCACCACCGCTTAGACTTGGTTGGAGCAAATGCGATAAAGGAGCAATTTTTATCTCTTATAGAAAAAGAAGCAAATCTTTGGATTATTGATATGGCAAATGTAGAGTTTATAGATAGTTCTGGTTTAAGTGCATTAGTTATTGGTTTAAAAACAGCTCGTGACCATGGTTATAGTTTAGTAATTTGTAACCTAAATCCCACAGTTAAGCTAACTTTTGAGATTACTCAATTAGATAGAGTTTTTCAAATTTTCAATAATCTTGATGAAGTTTTTTCTGACTTTGATTGAAAATTAGTAACAGTTTAGTTAATTATTCATTAGATAATCGGCTCAGATGCTAATTTTAATAGCAATTGAGCTGATTTTAGAATTATAAATTCATAAGTATTTGTATTTCCTAGAAACTTAAAATTGTCAAAATACTATTTTTAACGCAGAAGTTTATACTTATGGCTATGAGAAAATTTGGGATAAATCTCAAAGCATATTTGCTAAAATCAAGATAATCATTCAGTTAGCTCCCATTCAGATTTTGAACCTAATAATTTACTAAGGTTAGCTGATGAGCAATTTCATCCATAACTTTTAATTTTTCTTGGAGACTAATTCCTCTTTCGGTATGATAATGAGTTAATAAATTATGGCTGATAAGCTGATAGCTAACAGCTGAATACTTATAAATCATGCATTGCCAAATGTGGGCATTTCCACAGAAGAACCAGATTGACCAGAACCCAAAGCAGGTAAGTCAAGACCATTAGCTCGACGGTTTCTAACTGCTAGACGATAACTAACACTTTGTAGCTCTGCATGAAGTTGACGGTTTTCTTTCTGCAACATTTCAACTTTTTCCAACACTTCTGCAAGTCGCTCGGAAAATTTCTGACGATACACTTCTGGTAGTTCTTGTACGACTTGTTCTAACATTTGGGAGCGGTCTGTTAATTCTTGTACAGAATGACGTAAAGTATATATTTCTGCATCTCTTTCAGAAATTTGTTCTTGATAAAAAGTTACTTGTTGTTCAACTTCATTGAGCTGTTCCTTTAAACTTTGCATTTGAGACTGGTAACCTTCAGGAACAGTAGGTGTTGGTACGATACTTGTATTTCCCTTAACTAAGCGAAAAAGTTCTTGAGACAATTGTTGAATTAATTGGTCTCGCATTTGTAATTCTTCGTTAAGACGAGACACTTCACCTTGAAGTTGTTGTGAATTTAACTTTTGCATTTGGTTCACTTTAGTTTGGTTCCTAATTATTCAGTAGTTCGTTGATATATTTAAAAAATACTATAGCCTCTACAACTAATATAATTATAAATTACGGGAAGTGGGGATTTATACCCAGTAATTCCCGATATTACTTAAATTTTTGAGTTGGGCAAACACATCTAAATTCTGGAACTATTTGTAATTAAGGTTGATAGTATCTGATAAGTATAAATATTAAAATTATCACATCTAAGCCCAGTGAACAGTTCAAAATAAGATGCTTTTACCCTGAATTTTTGAGTTAAGCAAAAACTCTTAAACCTGAAGATATTACTTAATCTCTAAGATTTTACTATTCTGCGGACGCTACTACTGGTTCTGGTTGATTTTGAGCATCTGTTTTGGTAATTTTGGGTATTTCTTGTTTAATCGTTAAGTAACGAATAACTTCTTCACTTAAACGCATTGCCCTTTCCAATACTGCTATTTGAGTAGGGGGACCTTGGTAGTTCATCTGGATATATGTACCTTCCCGATGATCGTTTATTTCATAAGCTAAACGACGTTTACCACGATGTTGAACTTCTAGCTCATAAGCTCCCTGTTCCTGCAACATATCTTTATATTTTGTAATTGCCTGCTCTACTTGTTCTTCACTCAGATCGGGACGCAGGATATACATTGTTTCGTACATGAATGGTCTCATAGAAAAAATCTCCTTTTGGACAACATGGCTTCTACTAAAATTTAGAATCAGAAGAAGCAAGGATCTTATATAATACAAAATTTTTGCTAAATATCCTAGTGCTAATTTTAAAAATCTTTAGCGGACTTGCATATAAACAGCATCAGAAATAGTGGGTATTTCTGCATAACGCCCCATTGATGACTGAACGACTGCATAGATAAATGAGCCTAAAATTCCTAGGAATATCATATTAGAAAGAGTTTCCAGAATAAATCCTCCTAAAG
Source organism: Dapis hubbardiae BLCC-M172 (assembly GCF_050016015.1). Classification (NCBI taxonomy): domain Bacteria; kingdom Bacillati; phylum Cyanobacteriota; class Cyanophyceae; order Oscillatoriales; family Microcoleaceae; genus Dapis; species Dapis hubbardiae. Next base: position 7,421 of record NZ_JBNHEQ010000300.1, on the reverse strand, counting down.
TCTGTCCTAGTATTGATAGAATCAGACCACACAAAATTAAAACAATGTCCAAAAGAATTGCCTGCATCGTATTAAAACGAATAAAGTGAGATATATTATTATTTCTCACTACCAGTAAAAACAGAGCAAAGAAAACTATTAAGCCAAAGAAAGGTATACCTCGGTAAATTTGTAACAAAGGTGTAAGAGGAATTAAGATTAGTTGTAGAGGAGGAAACTGTTGAAATAAGTATCTTCCATAAACTAATCCGTCTAGTAAGGGTAAGAGGTAAGGTAAACACGCAAAAATTCGGTCTTGAACTGTTGTGGAACCGCGCCAATTCATTGTCAAATCCTCCTGAATTTAGTGAGATATAAACACATATAAATTCAGGATAGCGCATTGACATATTACAATCTATCAACTCAATTGATTCTCCAAGACTCTGGTATAGATATTACTAATTCTTTCAGAGTGCTTAACTAAACTCATAATCTAGCAAAATTCAGTCACAGACAGGGTTTTACTAAGTCATTTAGGTGGTTAGCCTCTGTTTTTGGATGCCCGACCATACTATTTATTAATAATTTTTTGATCTTATTTAATAGTACTACTTTGTTAATTTTCCTGGCTTAGTTTTTCGCAGTATTTTCAACTGGCATATATATCCCCACTAATCAGTATTCAAACATCTTTATTTATTATCCCTAATGGGGAGTATAACTTAAAGGTTTGGTACTTTTTGTTGAGACTTTGTATTTGATAGTAGAAGTTGCTCTAAAAGGGTAATGCTTGAGAACAAAATGATAGCTAAATTTGGATAAATGTCTATCTAATTTATGAAAATTATATTTGCCACTCTGAAAAACAACTCCAAATTTTAATCGCTCAAATAAAAAGTAATTATTCTATACTGGCAATACGAAAACCCATTTCACACTCATACTGATCTGGTTGAGTATCTGCTAACTTAGGAACTGGATGACCACAACGTAGTTGACCACCTTTCCAACGGGGTTGACCACTGTGACTAGCTAATAAACAACCTTGACAAACTCGCTGAGGATCGACAAGTTGATTTTCCATTAAGATAACTAACATAATTACACCTCCAGGGATATCCCATCTGGTGTTTATATTTTAAGCTAAAATTATAGTATATAAGACCAAATTGCTACAGAATTTAATATTTATCAAATATCCTAGAGTCAAAATTTATAAAAATTTGTATTAATTTCTACTGACTTAAAATCAAGATTAGTGCCAGTTAATTACTTATTCCCACACAAAAGACCAAATTTAATTAAGCCTCTTTCATATCCACGACTCATTAACTCTAGGGAAAGAGCAGCTTGAATTGTTGTCCAACCACTAAAGAGTAAACTAAGAAGAACTTTAGGGTCAAAAGCTGATTCAATCACTACATCCCAGAAAGGAGCAGCGGCAGTTGACCAGTCGGCAGTACAGATATCTTGAAAACCTATATTTTGGGCGATCGCTTGATACTCTGGCAAAGAAATAACGTAAGGTAAAGCATAAACCCGATAAATATCAGCTAAGTGTCTCCGTTCATCATCGGTAAGTTGTCCATCAGAGCTATCTACTGAACGATGACACCAAGTAGCCATAATTATTTTTCCACCAGGCTTCAATACTCGATGGCATTCTTGCAAAAATTTCTGTTTATTGGGCATATGTTCTCCACTTTCGAGAGACCAAACCAAGTCATAAGACTCATCAGCAAATGGCATATCTAAGGCATCTGCCACTATAAAATTAGTCTGTTGAGTTAAGTTGGCTGACTCTGCGCGTTCCTTAGCTCTTTTAGCCTGGACAGGAGAAAGGGTAATGCCAGTAGCAGTGGCATTAAATTTTTCGGCTAAGTAGAGTGTACTACCACCAATGCCACAACCTACATCAAGGATCGAAGCGGGAGGCCACAAACTTGATGGTTCATTTGTGGCTCCCCAGTGCAGTAGTTCCTCAATCATATCTATTTGAGCTTGTCGCCTGTTTTTTTTCTGTTTACCATCTGGCCCATAGTAGCCGTGGTGCATATGTTCGCCCCATGCTTCTTCCCACAGACTAGAGGAAGCATCATAGAATTGTTGAATTTTTTCAATTAGGGTTGAGGTCATTTCAGTTATCAGTTATCAGTTAATAGTCATAATTATAGATTAATTAAGGTTCTAAATTTATGAGTTGAACTTTATACCATTTCTTTGTAAGAATTTTCCTAATATATTGTCTATCAAATCTTATTGTCCTAGATAGCTCCTGTTTATTTAAACCTCACTTTTAAGAGCGAGGTTTTTAGCTGTAAATTGATACAGAAATGGTATTACGCAAAGAAACCAAATTTATACGAGAAATTCTTGGTTTTAAAAATAGAAATCTACTCAAAAAACTGGATTTCTGGCTTCGTCTGAATAAGTTATGTTGATTTTATTAGACTTATTATATTTTGAGTAAAAATATCAGTACAAATATCAAAAATTCAAAGTGATTTTGTTTTAGCTGAAATGTGTAATAAATTCTCATTTTAGAGTAAGCATTTAGCTATTAGCATTCAGCTTTTGAAGGTAATAACTTACTAAGGTTGGCTGATAACATTTTTCGTGTCGGACTTTTAATTCTCCTTGGAGACTAATTCCTCCTGATAAGATAATGAGTTAATAACTGATAGCGGACGGTTGAATACTTACATTTTAGATAATTATTTGTGTCATTTTTGAGCAAAAATTGGTATAGCGTTTCCCAAAGTTATGAGGTACAGTTGTATTTTTGTCTTTTTGTTCCCTGTTCCCTCAAACCTAAAATTTTGTACCTCACCATTATGGTAAGCATTCAGCCGTCAGCAAGCCTCCTGCGGAGGAACTGCGTTAACAGCAAGGCTCCTCCGCAGGAGTGGAATAAAAGCTTTATTTAGACCATTTGCTTCAGGGAGCTAATTCAGCCAGAATTCAACTTACTACAAAAAAAGTCTAAAAGTTAACTCTATATTCATTTTCCTTGCAAGGTATTATTGCTGAAAGCTGAGAGCTAATAGCTGAATGCTTACCCATTATCGGAATTGCTATATTAGTTATTTTTCCTTGAACAACTAACCAAAAATATAAATATACATACTAAAAAATTGCAATGACTGTAGCTCGAACTATTTGCCAAGGTTTTATTATTGTCATTACTATTGGAACTATATTACTCATGTTACCTATCTCCATGAGTAATGGGAATTGGGGTCATCCTGTAACTGCTTTATTCACAGCAACTTCTGCTGTTTGTGTAACTGGACTGTCAGTCGTGAATGTGGGAGAATATTATTCATTTTGGGGGCAGTTTTTCCTATTATTATTAGTTCAAATTGGAGCTTTTGGTTATATGACTGCTACAACTATTCTTTTGTTGTTGCTAGGTCGTAAATTTAGTCTGAGAGAAAAAGTAGCTCTTCAGCAATCTTTGGAACAGGTTGAATTAGCAGGTGTAGAGGGTTTAATTAAGTCAATTTTAGCAACAACAATTGTTTTTGAATTAACTGGGATTTTGTTATTACTATTAGTTTTTGTGCCAATTTATGGCTTTCAAGAAGGTTGTTGGTATTCTATTTTTCATAGCGTTAATGCTTTTAACAATGCTGGTTTTAGTTTGTATTCAAATGGGTTTGTTCAATATGTCAATTCTCCACTACTAAATTTTGTAATTACTGGTTTAATTATATTTGGTGGATTGGGGTATCAAGTTATTATGGAAATGTTTTTATGGCTGAAAAAACGTTGGCAAGGAACACAAACCTGTCACAGTTTTTCTCTACACTTTAAAGTGGTGACTAATACTACTATTTTTCTATTAATAGTTGGTTTAATTGCTTTTTTTATTGCCGAATTTCATAATCCTAATACTCTAGAAAGTTTAAACTTAGGGGAAAAATTAATTGCTGCTTGGTTTCAATCTGTGACTATTAGAACTGCAGGTTTTAACACTATTGATATTGGCAATTTGACTGATGCTGGTTTATTTATCACAATTGCTTTAATGTTTATTGGTGCTAGTCCGGGTAGCACTGGAGGAGGAATTAAAACTACAACTTTTAGAATATTATTTAATAGTACAAAAGCAGCTCTAGAAGGTAGGGATGAAGTGTTATGTTATCAACGTAAAATTCCAATAATAGTTATTATTAAAGCTATTGGTATAGTTTTTGCATCAACTTTATTGGTGGCTGTTGCTACTACTGTAATTGTATTTACTGACAAACAATTAGAATTAACTCAGATTTTCTTTGAGGTTGTATCTGCTTTTGCTACAGTGGGTTTATCTAAAGGTGTTACTTCTAATTTTACAATTCCTGGGCAATTAGTCTTAATTGCAACAATGTATATAGGTAGGGTAGGTGTATTATTATTGGTTTCAACTGTTTTTGCTGAAAAAAAGCTTAGTGTAGTTGAATATCCAGAGGAAAATTTATTTGTATAATCTTTAAGCATTCAGCTATTAGTATTTCCTACGGAATGCTCCGCAAACAGCTATCAGCTTTTTAATCAATGAAACAAAAATTCGCTTAACTTTTACTACATTTTCAACCAGAGAATTGAAACAGTTGTTCAAAACTTTTATTTGATTGGTAGAATCTAAAAATGTCAGTATTCAGTTAGGTTGGATTTCTTGCGGAATGCTACGCAAAAAGCTTTTAAAAGAATCAAGCAAATATTTAGTAACTTTTCATTCTCCAAGGAGAATAATTCTTAGTTTGGTCTAATAATGAGTTAATGACTCATAGTTGAATGCTTACTTTAAAATAGATATTTGGAGGCAGCGTTGTCTTGGCTATTCAATCAAATATAACGCTGAATTTTTAGTGAAATTATCATCTTGGAATTTTTGGCAAAATTTGCGTCCGGAAAATAAAAAATTTGCTGTAATTGGTTTAGGCAGATTTGGTAGAGCTGTTTGTGAAACATTACACAATTTAGGTTATGAAGTATTAGCTATTGATAGAGAAGAAAAAATGGTAAATCAAGCTCTAAGCGATAAAATTTCTTATCATGCTTTTAGATTAGATTCAACAGAAATTAATGCGATTAAACAGGTTGGTATTTTAGACTTTGATACAGTAATTGTCGCAATTGGTAATTATTTGGCGGAAAGTATTACTACTACTCTTAATCTCAAAGAAGCAGGGGTAAAGTTTGTGGTAGCTAAAGCTTCTTCTAAAACTCATAAGAAACTGTTAGAAAAAGTTGGAGCAGATTATGTGGTTTTTCCTGAAAGAGAAATGGGTTTGGAATTAGCAAGATTACTAACTAAACCTAGAATAATTGAGAAATTTGACATCGACCCAGACCATAGTATCGTAGAAATTATTGTACCTGATAAATTTGATGGTAAAACTATTGCTGATTTAGAAATACGGAATAAATATGGTTTAAATTTATTGGCAGTTGGCACTCAGAGTGAAAAATTTACAATTAATCCCAAGCCAACTACAATTTTACAAAAAGGAACAGTAATAATTGTGCTGGGTTCTAATGAAGATATTAATCGTTTGCCAAAGTAAGCAAGAAGGAACCAAGGAAGCAGAAATAAGTAAGTATTTAGCTGACTTGCTACTCTGATTGTTTTCCGACAAATAGAGATGATTTAGGTTAAGATATTTAGTCAACTCTCTGATTCTTCTCTTCTTGTTTAAATCAGGAAGAAGGAAGAAGTAATATCATTTCTCAAAAACTTTTCTACATTTGATTGAAGTAGGGGAGTTGGGGAGTGTAGGGACGTTGCATGCAACGTCCGTACGGGAGAAGTAAAACAACAATAATTAATGCTAAATTTCCTGAAACTAACAAAAAAGTAATTACATAATGTTTAATTACTTAATAACTGAAGTTTTGTCTAAGTATAGCATTAATACATGGGAATTTGTATAACTCTTTAGCTGACTTGCTACTGCGATTGTTTTCCGACAAATAGAGATGATTTCAGTTAAGATATTTAGTCAAATTTCTGATGTTTCTCTTCTTTTTTAAATCAGGAGGAAAGAAGCATGAAAAAGGAATAAGGAAGGACGGAAGGAGGAATAAGTCAGTCTTTAGCTAACTTGCTACTCCGATTTTTTACGACAAATAGAGATGATTTAGGTGAAGATATTTAGTCAACTTTATGATTATTATCTTCTTGTTTAAATAATGATTTTAAAGAAAAATAATTTAAGGTAATTATGGGAGAATTTTCTGGTTATCAAGAGGCAAAATTTACAACTAATTTGGTACAAAAATATGTGCCGTGGCTATATAGTTTTTGGAAGTTTGCTCGTCCACATACAATTATTGGTACAACATTAAGTGTGCTGGCTTTATATCTAATTGCTATAGGCGATCCCTCTAACTTTTTTAATCAATCTTCTTTTATATACAGTTTAATTCTGTTATTAGTAACTTGGATAAGTTGTCTATGTGGAAATGTTTATATTGTAGGATTGAATCAGTTAGAGGATGTGGAAATAGATAAAATTAATAAACCTTATCTGCCTATAGCTGCTGGTGAATTTTCTCTGTTTTCTGGTCAAATAATTGTGGTAATAATGGGTGTTTTGGGTTTAAGTTTGGCTCTGATTGGCGGACCGTTTTTATTGGGTACAGTGGGGATAAGTTTGGCAATTGGTACAGCTTATTCTTTACCTCCTATCCGATTAAAAAGATTTCCTGTTTTGGCAGCACTATGTATTTTTATTGTGCGGGGAGTAATTGTTAATTTAGGTATATTTTTAAGCTTTGTTTGGGGATGGGAAAAATGTGATGAAGTCTCAGGAAGTTTAAATAAATGGATGGGAGATGTAGGTGACATAATTCTCCTCAAAAAAAGCTTGATAATTCCAGAAATTCCTCCGACAGTCTGGGCGCTAACTTTGTTTGTGATAGTATTTACTTTTGCTATTGCTATTTTTAAAGATATTCCAGATATTGAAGGAGACCGTCAATATAATATCAATACATTTACGATTAAATTGGGAGTATTTGCTGTCTTTAATTTGGCAAGGTGGGTATTAACAATTTGCTATATCGGTATGATTATTTTTGGTGTAGCTTGGTCGGCAAATATTAATCTGATTTTTTTGCTAATAACTCATTTATTTGCTTTGGGGATAATGTGGTGGCGTAGTCAAAAAGTAGACCTGCAAGATAAAAAGGCGATCGCTGATTTTTATCAATTTATTTGGAAACTATTTTTCCTAGAATATCTAGTTTTTCCTATGGCTTGTCTTTTTTAAGTTATAAAGTAAGAAAATTTATAATCTTGTCATAACTTCGGAAATTTCTGTAAGTGGAATTTCATTGAGAAATGGTATTAGGCGTTTCGCTTCGCGACATGTTTGCGCAGCATTCTGCAGGAAAACGCCTAGCGGTGCCTAGCACTATCGCCATCCAGACAGTTTATCTAAAATCTAAAA
>NZ_JBNHEQ010000299.1:0-1238 GCF_050016015.1 Dapis hubbardiae BLCC-M172 | reverse complement strand
GGACTAAATGCTACACCATAGACCCAATTCTCATGGCCGGTTAAAGTCTGCAATAATTGCCCCTGACGGTTCCACAACTTCACTGTTTTGTCAGCACTAGCAGTGGCAATAGTCTCTCCATCCGGACTAAATACTACACCATAGACCGAATTCTTATGCCCTACCAGAGTCTGCAATAATTGCCCCTGAAGTTTCCATAACTTCACTGTTTTGTCAGAACTAGCAGTGGCAATAGTCTCTCCATCCGGACTAAATACTACACCATAGACCGAATTCTTATGCCCTACCAGAGTCTGCAATAATTGCCCCTGAAGTTTCCATAACTTCACTGTTTTGTCAGAACTAGCAGTGGCAATAGTCTCTCCATCCGGACTAAATACTACACCATAGACCGAATTCTTATGCCCTACCAGAGTCTGCAATAATTGCCCCTGAAGTTTCCATAACTTCACTGTTTTGTCAGAACTAGCAGTGGCAATAGTCTCTCCATCCGGACTAAATGCTACACCATAGACCCAATTCTCATGGCCGGTTAAAGTCTGCAATAATTGCCCCTGACGGTTCCACAACTTCACTGTTTTGTCAGCACTAGCAGTGGCAATAGTCTCTCCATCCGGACTAAATACTACACCATAGACCGAATTCTTGTGCCCTACCAGAGTCTGTAACAACTGCCTCTGTTGGTTCCATAATTTCACTGTCTTGTCACGACTAGCAGTAGCAATAGTCTCTCCATCCGGACTAAATACTACACCATAGACCCAATTCTCATGGCCGGTTAGAGTCTGCAATAATTGCCCCTGATGGTTCCACAATTTCACTGTTTTGTCAGCACTTGCAGTGGCAATCATCTGGCCATCAGGACTAAATGCTACATCGAAGACGGAATACTCATGGCCTACCAAAGTCTGCAACAACTCCCCCTGTTGGTTCCACAACTTCACTGTTTTATCTTCACTTGCAGAAGCAATAGTCTCTCCATCAGGACTAAATGCTACACCAAAGACCCAATTCTCATGGCCGGTTAGAGTCTGTAATAATTGCCCCTGATGGTTCCACAATTTTACTGTTTTGTCTTCACTTGCAGTGGCAATCATCTGGCCATCAGGACTAAATGCTAGACCATAGACCCTATCCTCATGCTCCTGAATGCGGTTAAGCTCTCGGTACTTTTGATCATCTGTATATATAGCTTGACTCAGAGCATCTGTTATTTCCATTTTACTATCTGCTTGAGG
>NZ_JBNHEQ010000298.1:68536-72794 GCF_050016015.1 Dapis hubbardiae BLCC-M172 | reverse complement strand
CCAATACACAGTTGTAAGATTTTATCGTAGGGGTTTGGTCTCCAAACTATAGTCAGAATAATGGGATTTGAAAACCAAATCCCTACAATTTTTCTCACATCTCATTCCTGATTGCTATATAACTAATACTTGCACATATTTGTAGTCTAAAATTCCTGGTAAAAAAATGAAAAAATTCTTAGAGTTAACTCTTTTAACAGCTGCATTCACTGGTTTATACACAATAAATTTTCCTCTAGTGTTAAATAGTTCGATGTCTTTTTTACGTCTGGTTAATGCTGCTGAAAAAGATGGCAATATTCAGACAAAATATCTTACCAAAAATCAGGATAATGACAAAAGAAAATCTGATGGTAAAAAGTTAATTAATCCCTTAGTTTCTATTTCGGACAAATCATTAAATTTACGTCTAATTCAATTTTCCGATACCACTTTAAAATCCCTAGATTTATCTAGTAATCCTTTCTCAAAATCATCTACTTTATCAAAGCTAAATGTTTCAAAAGAATTCCCAGTAGGTCCGTCTCAACCTCCCACAAGACCATTAATTGAGATTCACTTAAATAAAAGTGGTAGAGAAAAAGGAGTTAATAAACTACCTCCATCAAATATTCAAGAAGACCCTAAATTTAAACCAGTGATGGAGTATGCCATAAAACAGAATCTTGCTGAAGGTTCTATGGCAGAAATTATGCAGGCGATCGCTGATTATTTTATTGGTACTCCCTACAAAGCTGGATTATTAGACCAATCAAATCAAGAATCTTTAGTTATTACTTTGGATGGATTTGATTGTGTATTATTTGTGGAAACTGTCTTGGCAATGGCTAGAGGAATAGCAATGGAAGATTATTCTTATTTAACCTTTATTAATAACATTAGAAACCAGCGTTATTGGAAAGGTAAAATGGATGGATATTGCAGCCGTTTACATTATTTTTCTGAATGGATTGCTGATAATCAAAGACGGGGAAATGTTAGAGATATTGGTGTTGAATTAGGTGGTGAAAGAGTAAAAAAACAATTATTTTTTATGAGCAAAAATAGATGGAATTATCCACAAATTGCTAGTAATGATGCGAATTATCAGTGCATTGTTAGTATGGAAGATAATATTAGTAAACTGAAAATAAACTACATTCCATACTATAAAATTAGGAGTATTTATGGTCAACTAAAACCAGGAGATATTATTGCCGTAGCGACAGAAATTAATGGACTAGATGTTACTCATACTGGCTTAGTTTATCGTAATTCTGATGGTAATATTGGTTTTATTCATGCTTCTCCTGCGGGAAAAGTCACGGTTGCTTATGATTTAGAAAGATATATTTGGAATGTGGAAAGTGCCATTGGTATTTTAGTAGCAAGACCAGTCGATCCAAGATAAGTTATAATTTAGAATTCAGAATTTATAATTTAGAATTACCTTTTCTGATAAAAAAGAGGATTGGTTCATTAATTGATAATTGATAATTACCTCTCCCTTTTAGGGAGAGGATTGACAAGCTAAGGAAAAAATTTATTTTTTTCCCCTTTCAAGGGGAGGCTTTTAAGCTCAATTATTTAGTTAATAATTATTAATTATTAATTACTCAGTAAAAGGATTTTTTTCTTTTTTGTCCATCAATGGAGAGGACTTTATACCCTAATTTTTCGGTAAATATAAAATAAAAAAAAAGGGGAAAGGATAGAGATAATATAATGTTATCATCTCCACAATGTTAAGGATGTGTATATATTATGGCCGCTGATATTATTGACTATCAAATAAAAGGAGAATCTCTACAATTAGTAGAAATTGAACTTGACCCTGAAGAAGGAGTTAGAGCAGAAGCAGGAGCAATGACCTATATGGAACAAGGCATTGAAATGCAAACTACTACTGGTGGTGGTGCTTGGAAAGGTTTTAAGCGAATGTTGACTGGATCAAGTTTTATGATTACCACTTTTTTCAATCAAGGTACAGGTAAAGCTAAAGTTGCTTTTGCTGCTCCCTATCCCGGGCAAGTTATTACTTTGAATTTAACAGAATTAGGAGGAGAATTTTTATGTCAATCTAGTTCTTTTCTCTGCGCTGCTAATGGTATTGATATTGAAATTGCTTTTACTAAAAAGGTAGGTGCTGGTTTTTTCGGTGGAGAAGGTTTTATCCTACAAAAATTACAGGGAAATGGTTTAGCTTTTGTTCATGCAGGAGGAACAATAATTGAAAAAAATCTGGCTGCGGGTGAAGAATTGCGGGTAGACACTGGTGCAGTAGTTGGCTTTTCTACTTCTGTTCAATATGACATTCAAAAGGTGGGTGGTTTGAAAGATATGTTATTTAGTGGAGAGGGTTTATTTTTAACTAAATTAACAGGTCCTGGTTTAGTTTATCTCCAAAGTTTACCTCTCTCAACTATGGCACGAAAAATTGTTGCTGCTGCACCTGTTCAGCAGTCAATTTCTTAGAAAAGAGGGAGTAGGAAGTAGTAGGGGAAAATAATTGATTTTATTTTTTCTTATTTGAAAAAAATAATGCTTTACTTGAGTAATTAACAGGCAGAATTACCTTTTTAATAATTATTCATGTTTTGAATACTCCTGTACAGAACTTGTATGCAACTTCCTTACTGCCTATTCCCTACTCCCTACTCCCTACTCCCTAATTACATAATTTCACTACGAGAAGTTTTAGCTTTTCTGTCAGGATTAGGTGTTAATTCTGATGGCAATAACTCAACAGCACCCCACTTGTTCAACATATCTCTTAGTAAAATTTCTTGTTGATTTCTTAATTGATTTACACTCACTCCTTTATTCAGAATTGTAAACCAAACAATTCCCTTTTCTTTTGTTGGCAAAGCACCTGCTAAAGCACTAACATAATCTAAGGTTCCCGACTTAACTACAGCAAAATTTGGAAGTTGTTTCCGTTCTTCTAAAATACCTTTATTTTTGCCAACTATAACAAACACATCTGCCACACTCATATTGTATTGCTGAAGATATTTATCAATTGCTAGAAACATTCCCGTAGCTGCGCGAGGAGAAATACGATTTTCCTCCCCTAAACCAGAACCATTAATTAATTGAATTTCCTCTTTTGGTACTCCCGTAAATTCAGCAGCTTTTGTGGCAACTACTTGATAACCTCCCACAGCTTCAGCTAACATATCTGCCATTAAATTATTGCTATATTGATTCATTTTCTTTACCAGTTCAGCTAGGGGAAAAGAATAATGTCTAATTAATAGTTTGGTATTTTCAGAAGTAGTGGGAGAAACTTCTACAATACCATCAATTATTACTTGAGGTTTTGGCGTTCCTGGAGGTAAAGTTTGATATTGATTTAAAGCTTCTCCCGACCAAATTTGACTATTCAATCCTTGTTTAAGAAAATTACCAGCAGTCTGAGGATTAGATTCAAAGTTCATGTAAAATTTACCAGTAATAATTAGATTGCCAGTAACTCTTTGAATGCCTATTTTATTTAATAAATTGCCAATAGCGATCCCTTCTTCCCAAACAAATAATGGATCTTCTCCTCCTTGAATGACTAAATCTCCATTTAAGACACCATTTTCAATTTCTCCTGTTGTAGAAATTAAGGTAATAAATTGATGGTTGGGATTGAAAGTTTTTAAGGCAACTAAAGAGGTTGCAACTTTAGTAATAGATGCTGCGGGTAAAGGAATTGTACCTTGATGATTTGCTAATAAAGTATCGTTTGATTGTATCCAAATTCCTTGATTTTGTTGGGAAAATCCTTGATTTGCTAATGTATTGAGATATGTTTGTACTTGAGTAGAAGCTATTTTTTCGGGATTATTTGGAGGTAATGTTAAAGGTTTTTCGGGGATTTTTATTGATATTTGTGATGCTTCTGGGGAAGGAGTTGCTTCTGGAGTAGGAGATGTTATTTCCGGTTCAGGAGATTGACATCCAATTAGACATAAGGAAATACAGAGAGTAGTTATAGATAGTTTTTTTGGCGTTAGTTTCATCTGGAGAAATTACCTTTTAATAATCGAATTTGGTACCATTCATTATTATAATCAAGGGTTTGCTTTAGGTTGAACAACTGTCATTGCGACGATAGGAAGCAATCTCAGGGGTTTCGCGAGATTGCTATCCGTTCCGGAATGCTCCGCAAACCTTACACTCCCTTCCAGTCGCAATAACTTGGGTATAGTAACCCGGACTTGATAAAAGGAGTTAGAAGTCAGAAGTTACTTGAAAGTATTACATAGATTCATTGTAGGGGCGAATGGCA
>NZ_JBNHEQ010000298.1:0-68436 GCF_050016015.1 Dapis hubbardiae BLCC-M172 | reverse complement strand
TTCGCCCTCCACAGGGAATGGCATTCGCCCTCCACAGGGAATGGCATTCGCCCTCCACAGGGAATGGCATTCGCCCTCTACAGGTTTAATATTAAATCCCGTAGCATCGGTGTAATTAGGGTTTGCGCTCAAAAGTCTTTTTTAAGGAGTAGGGGAGTGGGGGAGTAGGGGAGTGGGGGAGTAGGGGAGGAGTAATTTTTTTCCCAACTCTTGCTGAAAATACTAACTTTTTGATTTTTCGGGAACCGTGCATTAAGAGCTGAAAACCTGGTACTTTTAGCAACCTAAAAAGGCTCAAACCTTTAAAGGAAATATCCTAGCACTTTTTTTCTCCTTGTAGGGGCGAATGGCATTCGCCCTCCACAGGGAATGCCATTCGCCCTCTACAGGTTTCATATTCAATCCCATAGCATCGGTGTAATTAGATCAAGATAGTCACAACCAAAACCTTGTAGGGACGTTTTGCTGCGCGACATGTTTGCGTTAGCGCAGCTCCTCTGCAAGAGGCAGCATTCCGGAACGGAAAACGCATTTTTGCCTGTGCAACGTCCCTACTTAGTTGTCTACTGAAATGAAAAGCTCTGTAAATAGGGATTAGGATTTTTCAATAATTAATAGTTACCTCTTCTTAAGAGTTTTCCATTATTAGGACTTACGCAAAATGTGAAGTTATACACCAATTGTAGTGGGCGAATGCCATTCGCCCCTACTAAATATGGTGGTTATGTGTAAGTCCTGATTATGTTTAAACCTGCTGAAACGATTGATTGTTTCAATCCCTAAATAGGGATTAGGGTTTCCAGAGTGTTATTCCTAACCCTGAGAGCATAGCTCAACGTCAAGTTTCAATCCCTAAATAGGGATTAGGGTTTCCAGAGCCAATATGGTACTTGGGTTTTGTAATATAATCATGGTTTCAATCCCTAAATAGGGATTAGGGTTTCCAGAGCCTGATGGGCGGATTGAAAATCATTATTGCAATAAAGTTTCAATCCCTAAATAGGGATTAGGGTTTCCAGAGTAGCTGCTCTGACAAGTGTAGCTAAAGTGATCTTCCGTCACCGTTTCAATCCCTAAATAGGGATTAGGGTTTCCAGAGAGTTCCGATCCAGAACAACGACAGAGTAAGGGTTTCAGATAGGCAAATATACACGCCCCTTTGATTTTATCATCAACAAGGCAAAATTTGCTAAAATTAAGACCCTCAAACCCTCTCCTGGTAAGGCACATACACGGGTCAACGAAAGAATCAGCATTACAGCGATTCTGGGAGGCGTGTATGTGGGGTTCCATGCAAAGATGAAAAACCATTCATTAACCACTCTTAACAACCAAGAAATGACCAAAAACTAATTACTATTTATTTCTCAAGGTTCATAAATGTAAATATACTAACTTCTCCTTTTTTGTTTGTCAAGTAGATAGAAAAATTAATTTTTGACAATACTTTTATCAAATTTCAGTTTTTAATTTTGAATTTATATTCACTACATCAATATTATATAGTATAAGATTGGGTTAAAAAAAATTGTCATTGCAACCGCCAGGGAAGCAATCTCGCGAAACCCCTGAGATTGCTTCCTTCCACTCCGTGACCGTCGCAATGACTTAGATACCGAATTTTGTATAAGTAGTCGTTCAAAATCAATTTTCTATTTTGACACTCCACGGACTAAAGTCGCGTGGATTCTTCAGAGGAGCTGTAAATCGGGTTAAAACCACGATTTCCACATTGCTCGAAACAACCACATTGCCAGTACCGTACCGTAGTACGTATACAGCAGCAGTCCACGCTTACGGTGCCAATTGCCACTACTCTCTCCGGCCATGCATACCATTGAGTCTACTTTTTAAGTTATTAATTAATTATAACACATTTTTTTGACTACGGATTAAAATCCGTCGAGTCGTTTCCATCCACCGCTTAAAAGACGGTGGTTTCCCACTTGCCGAAATTTTACGATGATTCACAATATATATAAATAAAATGTCTGCTAAAGAATCTAAAATCAAATATTATTATGACTAATAAAACAGGGCAAACCACCCTTTTAAGCAATAATCCTTATATAGAATTAAATAATCAAGGCCAAATTATCACACTCCAACTAACACAAGACAATCATATCTTAGGACGCGATCGCCTCCGTGCCGATCTAGTAGTACCTTCAGATTGGTTAGTCATTTCTAGTTATCATGCTATTATCCAGAAAGTAGACGATCGCTACTATATTTATGATGGTGACAGTTATCGACCAAGTACAAACGGATTATTTCTCGACCGCACCCGCATCACTCCATCTGAAGGTCATCTTCTGCAAAATGGCATAGAAATCAAAATCGGTCTCGACCCCCAAAACCAAATCCTGCTCAAATATTTTGAACCAAATAATCCAGTAGCCATAGCATCTTTGCCAAAAACGCGCTCAATATCTTTGCAAGATAGATCGGTGTTACTTGGTCGCGATCCTGATGCCAATCTAGAATTAAATGCTTCTATTGTTTCCCGTCGTCATGCCACTATTGAACCCAATGGTCAGGGTAACTACATTTTACGAGATTATAGTACCAATGGTGTTTTTGTCAATGAGGTGCGGGTTAAAAATACTATTGTTTTGACTGACGGAGCGGTGATTAAAATCGGACCTTTTACTCTCATTCGTCGAGGGGATAACTTGGAAGTATTCGACCCCGGTAACCAAATTCGTCTTGATGCCGATCGTCTCTACAGAATAGTCAGAGACCAACGGGGAAAAACGCGCGTTTTGCTAAACGATCTCTCTTTCGCGATCGAACCGGGGCAGTTTGTGGCTTTAGTCGGAGGAAGTGGCACCGGGAAGTCAACTTTGATGCGAACATTATTAGGAATAGACCCGACAACTAAAGGCAAAGTTTATATTAATGGTGAAGATTTAAGGAATAATTTTAATATTTATCGGACTCAAATTGGTTATGTTCCTCAAGACGATATTATTCATCCAGAACTAACAGTATGGGAAGTATTAAATTATGCTGCAAAATTGCGCTTACCTCCAGATATTAATGTGAAAGAAATAGTCGAAAAAACTCTCGAACAAATAGAAATGACAGAGAGAAGAAATGTATTAGTTAGTCAGTTAAGTGGAGGGCAAAGAAAAAGAGTAAGTATTGGCGTCGAATTATTAGCAGACCCGAAATTATTTTTCTTAGATGAACCGACATCTGGACTCGATCCAGGATTAGATAAAAAAATGATGCAGTTATTAAGAAAGTTGGCAAATCAAGGACGAACAATTATCTTAGTTACTCATGCCACAGCTAATATTAGAATTTGCGATAGGGTAGTTTTTTTAGGTAGAGGTGGGCGGTTATGTTATTTTGGTTCTTCTCGAGAAGCTCTAACTTTTTTCTCTGTAAATACTGGAGACTTTGCTGATATTTACAATGAACTAGAAACCTGTGATGAAAATATCAATGAATGGGTAAATAATTTTCGGCAATCAGAATATTATCGGCATTATATTTCTAATCATTTGAGTATTGATAATTTAAAACCTCCTACTAATTTACCTCCCAAACAACAACCAGCTTCTTTTTGGCAACAACTATTTATTTTAATCGAACGATATTTTAAATTAATTTTCCGCGACCCGATTAATTTAGGTTTAGCTTTATTAACTGCTCCTATTGGTATTGGTTTAATTTTATTTGCAGTTAGAGACAAAAATCCATTAATTGGCGACCCCGAACCTACTTTAGCTCCTTTAGCTTTGCGAGTATTATTTGTATTTACTTGTGCTTGTTTATGGGTTGGTCTTTCGAGTTCTCTGCAAGAAATAGTCAAAGAATCAGCTATTTATATTCGGGAAAGATTGGTAAATTTAGGATTATTTGCTTATCTAGGTTCAAAAGTAATAGTTTTGGGATTATTGGCAATTTTCCAAACTTTATTAATAGCAGCAGTAATTATCTTTGGTTTTGACAGTCCTCAACCAGAATTAATTTCATGGGAAATAGGAGTTAGTATTACTACCTTTTTAACTTTAATAAGTTGTATTAGTCTAGGATTAATGATTTCCTCAATTTTCAAAAATGCTTCTCAAGCTAATAGTGCTTTACCCTTAATCTTGTTGCCTCAGATTATTTTTTCTGGTGTTTTATTTGAAATGACAGGTATAGCTAGTAAATTTTCTTGGGTAATGTTAAGTCGTTGGTCTGTAGCTGCTTATGGAGCATTGGTAAATGTTAATAAAATGGTGCCAGAAGCAACTAAATTACCAGATGGAAGTACCGTTCCATTACCATTTTCTGGTTCAGATGTTTATAATCTTAATTGGCAAAATTTAGGTTTAAGTTGGGGAGTTTTAGGTTTACATTCACTGATTTATTTAGGTTTAACTATTTGGTTTCAGAAACAGAAAGATATTATTTAATAATGGATAATTGATAATGGATAATTGATAATTAATATTATGTCCGGTATAGCCGAGTAGTAGACCGACATATCTAAAATTGTGCAATAGTAGGGGCTGGTTCCGCGTTAAATTAAGGAGTTTAACCATTAGATGAAATAAACCCGCCCCAAAATTTAACGCACTACTTCTATTTGGTTTCAAAAACAGAAAGATATTATATAGGAATCGTTAATGATTTGTGAAAAAAACTTTAGGGGTTTGGTTTCCAAATCCTATTTTTGCTAGGGTTGGGAGATTAAACCTCTGTTATCAGAAACCGGGTTTGTTGTAGGTTAGTTAATATTATGATACTCCTCTACTCCTCTACTCCTTCACTCCCCTACTCCCCTACTCCCCTACTCCCCCACTCCCTTGCTAAGATTGAAACTGCTGTAATAACCAAGTATAAACTTGAGTTTCATTTGTTTGAGGAGTACGCTGAAGTGCTTCCTCTAATACAGAAATGTCTAAACCAGGTAAAACTTGAGACTGATTAATTTTTCTACTACCACCGTCAGCAACAGCAAAAGCAATAATTTCTACATTCTGCACATCAACTATCCAATATTCAGTAATCTTAACTGCTTCATAAAGCAAACGTTTTTCCCCTATATCATCAGCAAAAGAAGTATTAGCAACTTCGATCACTAGAGTTGGTGGAGGATAAATATCCAGATCAATAAAAGAAGTTCCCCAAGGAATGACATCAGCACTTTCCCCAATGTAATAGGAAACGTCAGGTTGAGTTGCTTGATATCCAGTTTTGCGGTAGGTACAATTATCTTTACCATTTAGCTCAATATTTTTAGTGGCAGCAAAGAAAGCAACTGCAGTAATGATAACTGTGTGGTCACTAGCGTGGTCATTTCCTATTGGTGACATTTCTATTCGGAGTCTTCCTTTGTGGTAGTAAACTTTAGCTTTTTCATAACTTGGGTCTTCAAGAGTTTGGATGTATTCTGAGCAAGTTGCTCTTATCCAGGTGTCTGTGGGTAATCGGGTTTGGGTTTGGTTCATGTTTTGTGGGTATATTTTATATTGTGGGTAGGATTCGCGATCGCTCTTTTACAGAAAATTGCTATTATGAACTACAGATATTAAAAATTAAATCTTCCCAGTGCGATTTTTCGGGAACCGTACATCTTGCTCGTGACGGGTGTACCTCATTATAGCAGTTTTCACTTAGGTAGACCACAGTAGTGACGTTCCATGGAACCTCCCTACAAGGGTTTTTGTTATTCAAGGTGTATTCTATCTTTCTGAAAACCGCTATAAGTTGGAACCCGTTGTAAGTTTTTTATTAGCTTTTGTGATTTCTGTGAAACCAATAATATAATGATCACCTTGTAGAAACGTTGGACAGGCAAAAATGCGTTTTCCGTTCCGGAATGCTCCGCAAACATTTCGCGCACGCTATAAGTTTAATGTCAGCTCTTAGCTGAAAACGTTCCTACTCCGCTACATCTAATATTTTTAGATAAATATTTTGAGCTAGGTTGTTGTTTCTTCCACAATTTTCATTTCTGCTTCTGTTAATTTATAAAGTTGATAAACCAGTCTGTCTATTTGTGTTTCTAATTCTGTTGTATCAGGATTAGTTTTAGATTTTTTGGTAGTAATAATTTTGTCAACTATAGATTCAATTTGTATAACTATTTGTTGATTGTCAAATTCAATCGGCAAATCCTTTAAAATTGTTGGCTTTATTTGAGCTAATGTTCTATTAGTCTCCATTGATAATAATCTGTAAAAATATGTCAATAACTTTGAGTTCAAAACTCCAACAATAAATTTATTTGAACAACTTACATTAGTTGCCATAACGTATAATCCATCTGTGGGAAATATCTGATTAATATCTAATGCAGCAATTATTCTGTCTCCAGTAATTACGCCAATAATTTTTTCTGTTTTAAGAAATAATTCTTTGTTTCTGGGTCGGCTCAAAGACCAAAAAGGGTGTTTGCCTTCTTTGACTTCTTTAGAGGTTATTTGATTTCTAAAAGTTTGGAGATAGCTGATTATTTTAGGGATAGATTCAAGAGGATCTATTTTTCGGGTGTAGATAATTTTTTTACTAACATCTTTAACTAGATATTTTTTGACATCCTTACCACCTGTAACAGTAGGAAAAATAAACTCTTTTTCTAGTGAAAATTTAATGATACTTTCCTCATCAACGATAAAAGCTTTTTGCAAAGAGGGAGTAATTCCTCTTTGAATCCCATCATCATCTATTAATTCCTGTAGCTTTGTTTTTTGGTATCTATTCAGAATGTAATACCCATCAATATTTTTAGTGGCAATAATTTGATTCGGTATTTCTAGAAAAGATGATGTTTTTAACTCAGTTAATAAATGATTAGACAATTTTTTATGGCTGCCGATAGAGTATTCACCAACCAGAGAAAGATTACTTATATTAGATGTCATAAGTATAATGCAAGCAGGTCTTGAGACATCTTCAAATATACCATCTCCTAAATTTATAGCTATCTCTAATTGGGATTTTTGGAAAATTTTTGTGCGTAACCTTTCATTGTCAACTTGATATAAAATCACATCTGGAATGATTTGACAAATAATGCCAAATTTTGATTTGAGGGAGAAAGTTAAGTTAATGAAAAACATAAAAGAATCTGTAGTTCTCACAACAATATCAGAATTTATAGTTTTGATATGTTGTAGTTGTTTTTGTTCTATTTTTGCTCCCCAAGGCGGATTACCAATAACCACATCAAACCCAACAAAATCACCATTATCATTCAATACTTCGGGAAACTCAAATCGCCATTCCAAAGAATTTTCATAAACCTTACCACTTTCTATTTCTGCAATTTTAACTCTTAATTTATCAATCTGATTATTCAAATTATCAATTTTTTTCTCTCTGGCTTTTTTTTCAGCTTTTGTTTCCTCAAATAATGACAATTGATTTTTATTCACTAAATCATCAACTTCATACTCTAAATTTCTTAACTTTTTTTTCTTCGGATCTATTCCTTGAAGTGTTGTTCTAAAATTACCTTTAATATCCTGAATCAACCTTTCCATTTCTCGCTTTTGCTGTTTACTTTCAGCACGACGATAAGTTTGCACAGCATTCTGATAACTTTCAATATTCCATTTATTTTTCTTGAAAGCTTGTCGTAAATCAGAATCTAAACCATAACGACTAATCAAAGAATTACCACACTTGATATTAATATCAATATTCGGTAAAGTTTCCAATTCGTAGGGACGTTGCATGGAACGTCCGTACATTTTATAATAAGCATTTTTCAACAGCTCTATCCATAACCGTAACTGACAAATTTTTACAGAATTAGGATTAATATCTACCCCAAACAAACAATTTTCAATAATTGTCTGTTTTTCGTGAAAAATGGCTTCTTGTACTCGTTGACTTTCTTGATTATTCGGATAATACTCAAATAATTTTCCATCATCATCAGTAACTACTAACTCATCATTAACTACAGCAAATTGATAATCTCTCAATGTTTTTCCTTTTCTGTCTAATAAAATTTTCAATTCGCTTTTTATGGCAATAATTTCATTAAGAGCGGAAACTAAAAAATGTCCTGAACCTACAGCGGGGTCGCAAATTTTTAAACTATTAATAATTTGATTAGCTTCCTTTTTATCTGTAATTTTGTCATAAAGTTGTTCAAGATTTTGACAATTCCAACTTTTAATATCGTTAAACTTCTGTACCACGGCTCTACTAATTGTTTCACGACACATATACATAGTAATAAAACCAGGAGTAAAATAAGAGCCATCTTTATAACCATTAATTTTCTCAAAAATTAACCCCAAAACAGAAGCATTAATTAGAGTTTTATTATCTTCTTGAATTGCTTCCGAACCTTCGCTGCTAAAATCGTAAGCGTCGAGAAACTCAAATAAATATTCTAGAGAATTAAGTTCACCTCGACGTTTTTTACCTTGACTATCTTTCAGAACCGTTTCAGAAAAAATAGGCAGTTTTTCCTCTGTCAGATTACTAATAAATATAGTTTGCTGTTCCATTTCCGTTGGCTCAAAAAGGGAACTATTCAAATATGGAACCTTAGCAAAAACTTCTTTTTCCTTGCCCTGGCGATCGCTATATTTTCGAGCCAATACATTAAAGAAAAGATTATTTAATTCCTGATATGTTGGTACTTTTTCTAAATTCAAAAATGCGAAAGAGCTATCCCCTTTATGATAATTAATTAATTGAGCTTCCAGTAGCTTAATAAAAAGGATTCTATTAATCCAAGTTATTACTAACTCTAAACTTATATTGAAAAGTTGCTCTTGATAATTTTCCCCATATTGCTCTGGTTTTTCGAGTCTAGAAATTTTGTATAAACTATCAAGCTGAAAAATTGCCTTTTCTATAAGTGAACCCCGGTTTCGTTGATTTTCTGTTTGACGCTGGATAAGTTTTTTATTAGCTTTTTTGATTTCAGTCAGACCAATAATATGAAGTAGTTCGCCGTAAAATTTTTTATCCAGACTATTACTATCATTAGCAAAAGGTAATTTTAATAGATGCTCTGGAGAAAGTAGTTTATATAAAACTATTAATTTTTTGTCATTTTGGCTTTCTGTACTTTGTAAATAGGTTTGATATTCTCTAATATCGAAGTAAGTAAACGTAATTTCACCTTTAATACTTTCAATAGCTGGTTGAGCAATTTCTCTGTAGAAAAAGTCAGTTTTTCTACCTGTTAATCTTCCTGCCTCAAAATCATGGAATTTTTGCACTAAACTTTTGTCTTGAGCAAAGTATTTATCAAATAATTGAGCATCAAAAATGAACCATTGATAAACATTGGTAGCTACTAAATATTTGATTTCTAGGTTATTTTCTTGTAAACTTTCGCGCAAAAAGTATAATACCAACTCTTGAAATGCTTTAGTATTCAGGTTATTAACTTTGAGCATTTCTTTTGTATTAGTTGGTTTCTTGATTTCTAGTATTATGCCTACATTACTTTTCTGGTCTTTGCTATTGTGAATTACCAAGTCATTTTTCCCCTTTGTGTTGATAAAATGATTTGGTTTGTAGAAAGTTTCTTGTAAAAATTGGGAAATTAAAGTTTTATGAAATTCTTCTGACTCTGCTTCGTTAATTTGCTCTAAAAGTAACTTCAGATTGTCTTTGAATTTTTCAATATTTTTCCTACTAGGTCTAACCTTTAAATATGCTTTATTTAATGCTTTTCTAGGTGGAAGTAAGTTCATTTGTTAAATATAAAATTATATAGCAGTATGAAATAATTTGTGAAAAAAACTGTAGGGGTTTTGTCTCCAAACCCAAGCAAAAATGGGATTTGGAAATCAAACCCCTACCATAATTTAATAAACCACACAAAAAAATGATAACCTTGTAGAGACGATCCATGGAACGTCCCTACTCTCCCACTCCCTACTCCCCTACTCCCTACTCTCCCACTCCCTACTCCCTACTCCCTAAATTATGAAATATTGGCTAATAAAATCAGAACCAAAAACTTACAGTATCTCAGATATGAAACAAGAAAAAACTTGTATTTGGGATGGAGTCAGAAATTATCAAGCACGCAATTTTTTGCGACAAATGAATCCTGGAGATTTAGCATTTTTCTATCATTCTAATACTATTCCTCCTGGCATTATTGGGTTAGTAAAAATCTTAGAAAGTGGCATTTATGACCCCACTCAATTCGATCCAGAAAGTAAATATTACGACCCAAAATCTACTCCTAATACACCTCGGTGGCAAACTGTTTCTGTGGAATTTATAGAAGAATTTCCTAAGTTAATATCTTTAGCTGATTTGAAACAAAAATTTACTGGGGATGAATTATTAGTTGTTAAAAAAGGAAATAGATTATCTGTAATGCCTATTCCTGAAAATGTGGCAGAGAAAATTTTAACAATGAAAGATAATTTATAAGCAAACAGCAGTCATCCATTAGCCATCAGCTATGAGTTATTAACTCATTATCTTGAAAAGATACACTAAGAGACTGTTTTTAAATAATTAATAATTAACAATTAACAATTAACAATTACCTCTTCTTATAAAGAAGATGATTGAGCTAAAGGAATTTTTTTTCTATTTTCTCCATGAATGGAGAGGCTTTATACTTTGATTTTTCGGTAAAACAAGTATTAAGAGAGCTGAGAGTGACTAAAATCTCAAAGAGGTAAGACTTCAAAAGATTAAAATCAGGTAAATGCCAGAGGTGGAAAGGTACATATATTCCTAGATTTTTAAGTGACAAATAGTTGTCTTGATTTCTTCTTTCTTATTACCGAATAATTAAGGTTCAAAGCCTCTCACTCGCCGTGGAGAAACAAGAAAAAATTTTCCTTTTATTCAACCCAATCCGTTTTAGGGAGAGGTAATTATCAATTATTGAACTGTTCCCTTTTTATATTTCCTGATACATTCAATCTCTAATCTCCAAGGAGAATTAAAACTTATTAAGAAACAGTATTCGCCAATCATATTTTTGGAGCATTTCCGCAACAAAAACTCAGTCATAAATTACTTTTTACTTTGTAACTTTTTACTTTTTACTTGTGTATAGTGCCCTCCTCTTTCGGAGGCACCGGGTCATAACCACCTGGATGAAAAGGATGACAACGTAAAATTCTCATAACTGCCATTCTACTACCTTTAAAAATTCCAAATCTTTCTATCGCCTCCATTGCATATTCTGAACAAGTCGGTTGAAAACGACATGATGGAGGTAACATTGGCGAAATTAACATTTTGTAGCCTTTAATTAAATTAATCAGTAATACTTTCATATCCAAATCAAAAGTAAAAGATTTTTGCTAAGGTTCCATAATATTATACTCTGTATCACAGTCATTTAGGCTGTTAATCTTGAATAAAATCATAGTCCGTAATACAGTCATATTGCCCCCTCTATACTGTACCTGATTGAGATGAAATTCCCTATAGATATAATGATTTTCAAAAAGAATGCTATACTTAGGAGACAGTTTAATTATTAAGGTAAGCATTCAGCCGTCAGCTTTTAGCTTTCAGCTAGATTATAATTTCTAAGTCTCGTCTTGAAATCAAAAATTATTATTGATATATTTCAGATAATTTCTAGCATCAATAAAAGCTACTCAGTTAATATAAGTGTTCTTAAACAAATCCTTACTTAATTCATAAAAAAAGCAGAGAGCTGATTGCTAATAGCTGTTTGCGCAGCATTCCGTTTGCGCAGCATTCCGCAGGAAAGGAAATGCTTACTATTAAGTAATTAAGATGAGCTTGTTAAATTTTTTGATAATTATTAGCTAGGAGCGCCTTAATTTTTCTTATGTTTACTTCTCCCCCACTCCCCCACTCCCCTACTCCCCTACTCCCTTACTCCCCCACTCCCCCACTCAAGAAAATGTAGCAAATATTTATCACCCTTAATATTAAACTGTGATACTCTCTTGTTTTGTCAAACACATAGCAATTCCTTTTTCATAATAAGCCGCCTCATTAATAAAAACTGGCCAAACAGGATTTTCTTCCTCATAATAAATTGTTTTGCCATCAAAAGTTAAAAACATTGGCTCACCCGGACTTAATTTTTGATAATCTTTCCCTTCTAATTTAGGATGAATCATTGCTGTTATTTCCCCCTCCTCAGTCTTAGGATAATCCACAACTTTTAAATGTTGATAAACGACAATATCCCCATTTATATGATGTAGCTTACCCTCATTAAAATATTCAACAAAATCTAAACTTGTCTGAACTAATTTTTCTGTTTTTTGAAATAAATCTGCCTGGATAACTCCTTGAGCAATCGGACCTACTTCAATACCAAAACCACGTTCACATATAGAATTTATAAAAGAATTTTCCACTCCTGGATTAATCCAACTATAAACTTTCACATTTGGCTCAACCAAACTTAAATAAGCAGCCATTTTTAAGTTAAAGGGATGATTATTTGCCAAAACAATTGTTAAGCCCATGTTAGCAGTAGTAGTATGTAAATCCAAGATTAAATCAAACTTAGGATTCCCTTTCGGTCCTAACATTTGATTAATAAATTTTGCCCGACTCTCCTCATAATTAGTCTTTGTATTATTTTCTAAATCTTTAACTTGAAAACAACGATTTAAATCTGTATCAACGTATCTTCTAACTAATTTCAATGCTTCAGGATTAGCCAATAATGTTTTAGTCTCAAAATTTGTTCTGCTAATCAAATCTGGAAACTTTTCAAATTTTTTGACAAGATATATTCCTGTAAATTCATTTCCGTGTGTTCCACCAATAATTGCTAATTTATTAATTTTTTCCATCATGCTAAATTATGATTATTCACCGTTACTTAATTCTGGATTTTCTTGAACTAACTCTGATTCTTCAGAGATAGTATTAGGTAGATTTTTATAAAAAGTTTCTAGACTTTGGCGATCGCCTACATAACGCCAATGCCAAGGTTCATAACCAACACCTTTCTCATCATCAACAGGTATCATTTCAAAGCTAAAGTAAGCAGCATTATTTTTTAACCACTGAAAAGCTGCCGTATTTTCAAATTCCACATTTTGGTAAGTTTCAGGTGCATTTTTATCCCCAATATCAACAGCATAACCTGTTATATATTCCCCATAACTTAGAGGTGAAAAATTGACCTTAGAATTTTCCTCAATAGTATTAGTCTCACTTACCAAATCCTCCAAATCAGACTTAGACATAAATCCTCTCAAAGCTACTAAATTAATCCCATCATTTCTAGCAGCATAAAGCATTTTCTGAAACTTTTTTGCTGCATTTATTTGCAATTTAATATCACTATCAGCAACTACATAAGCTAGTTCTATTTCTACTATTTGTGAGTAAGGCAAATCTGCAAGGGGATTTTTCTCAGGCTCAATTATAGGAGTTTCTGTAGTAGAAGAATTAGCTACCTCAATACTATCAGTTTCAGTTTCAGTTGATGAAGCATTAACTTGGTTGAGATTAGATTGAACTTGTAATCCTAGAGTAACTACTCCCACCAAAACTACTATTCCCGCCCAACTCCAAATCCATTTTTTATTGTTAGGTTTAGTTGGGATAATTTCTTCATCCTTTTGGGGGTCTCGCACTGCTTCAGGAATTTCATCCACAACAGTTTCCTGGACTAATGATAAATTGTCTGACAGACTTTCGTTGTTCAAAGCTTCACTCCTGCTAGTGAATTTCAAAATCGTTTTTTATTCTATAGGTAAATCTTGATAAGTCAACATTCCATACCTTTTCACGGAAGTCAAAAGTCGTAGGGGCGAATGGCCATTCGCCCCTACAAAAGCGAGTGCGTAATTCTGAGGTTTCCTACGGGGCGTATCAAAGTGGGGAAGTAATTCCGCACACAGCCCCTCCAGAATGTAAGACACACTCAAGACAGTCAAAAGTTATATTTTTAAGGATCAAAACTTTAACTATACAGTAACTTCAGGAAATTATTTCACATTTAAAGTTTGAAACTATTTGTGACATCTTTAAAGTTAATTAGTACGGAAATAAAAGGTAAGCATTCAGCTATAGCAATCCTCTAATCGGTTGTGGTATTTTGGGAGTATTTAGGAGTTGTAATTTTCAAGGTTTTCAGCTTGTTTTAACTATTATAAAACTTGTTACCGAAATAATTAATAATTAAGCAATTAAATAATTAAATAATTAGATAATTAGATAATTAGATAATTCACGCCTTGAAGCCTCCACTTTCAAGGGTGGAAAAAATAAATATTTTCCCCCTTTGTGTCAATCCTCTCCCTTTTAGGGAGAGGTAATTATCAATTATCAATTATCCATTATCCATTAATGAAGACCAATGCGCGGATTGCTATATAAACCCGGTTTCTAAACTTAAAAAAAATCATAGCCACCCATCACCAACCCCTTTTATATAAAATCCGGTTATACAGTAATTCCAAAACTACTTCTTCATTAAGACAAGTTTTTTATTGAATAGGAATTATATAATTTAATACTTCAAATCCAATATTTCTCCTAACTCCTGTACGGGCGTTAACGATAGTTATGCGAAGCTAACGGCCGTTTCGCGGAGCGACATGTTTGCGGAGCATTCCGTCAGGAAAACGCCCCTACGATTCCTGACTCCTCCGCAATACGATAACTAATTACCCGGATTCTATATTAGTAATAACTGATAACTGATAACTGATTATAGTCCACATTCTTCCACCCTAGAATATAGTACCCTACGCAAACGTTTAGTAATCATAAATTCGGGAATATTCACAGTAACTTCTGGTTCTCTTATAGCTACTGGTAAATGACCTTTAGGAGCATCTTCGGAGAAATTTAACTGCTCATATTTTTTCCATTTTCTGGCTTTTCTCCAACCTAGTCTATCCCCAAATATTTGATAACTTTGTGGATTATACCTTTCCAAGTTATTACCAGTTTCTAAGTAAATTGATATTTGGATACTAAGACCAAATTTATCTGCTGAATACTTCCGCCAGAGTTGGTCAATATTACCAATTTCTTCACAAGAAATTTTTTCTTTAATTGCTCTTGTGTTGATACCTCCAGCTCTAGTTCTTTGAGTTAATTTTAAAATCAAATCGTATGTTTCTTCATCTGCTTCTTGCCATTTATTCTCTGCTAATAAATTTTCTAACTGAATGTAAGGAGAATTATCTGAGGGTTGTGAAGTAATAATTTTAGATTGAGATATATCCGATTCTTTTTGGGTAAATATTCCGAAATTATTAGCATTCGCTAATGACGGAAATGCTACTAAAATTATCCCTAAAAAAACAATTAAAATTTTTGGTTTACATTGAATCATAAGTTAATACCCAGATTATTGCCAATAAGATTCTATAATTTATATCATCTCCGGTTGAATAGTTATAAATAACGATGGAGGAGTCAGGAGTCAGGAGGGAAGAATAGGGAATTTAATCGTACAAAGAGGAGAAAGTTTTTTTATCACTAATTATCCGGACACGATATTATTGAATATTTCCGACAATAGATCATATCATTTCAGGTGAATTAGTACAAAATATGAATAAGTCTAGATTTATTTTAATGATAAAATAGCCGCTCCTAACTCCTAGTTAAATTATCTCCTATGGAGCAAATATTTATCTAATTAGTATTACTCATATTACCAAGTCAAACTGGAGAAATACAGTTAAAGATAATTTAGTATCCCTAGGGAATTTTGCTTAAATTATCAAATTTAGTTTGACATTCCTAGGGAATTTTACTTATACTTCAAAAGTGAATCTATTATAATAATCAGGGTTAAATAAATGAAGAACAATATTATTTCAGTTAGCATGGCTCTAACTGCATCTGCTCTAACTATAGGGACCACTCCAGTTTACGCTGCAAATTCCAATTTAGATTTTTCCCAAATGTTCATCTTTGGGGATAGTCTTTTAGATACAGAAAATGCTTTTACTCTTACAAAAGGACAATTTCCAGACAGCCCCCTATCTTTTGAGGGCAGATTTTCTAACGGACCTATCTGGATAGAATCTCTAGCATCATCTTTAGACTTAGCTCCTACAGCTTTTTTTACTAATATTCCTATTTCTCCAGATGGAGCTAACTATGCTATAAGTGGGTCACGGAGTGGAGACCAGAATATTCTAGATAATTTTCCTCTAGGTTTAGAACAACAACTTGGGAGTTTTATTGCTCCTCTGTTAGAAACAGAACAGTCAGCTAACTCTGATGCACTATACACTATCTGGACAGGTGCAAATGACTATCTACATTCTACGTTATCTTTAGTGTCGGAGTCTATTTCGCCACCAGATGCACCTCCTAATTCAGATACAACTGTTAATAATATTACTAATAGTATTGAAGCTTTATATAACGTAGGCGCTCGTGATTTCCTCATCCCTAACTTGCCATCATTAGGTCTAACACCTTTGGCTACATTCACAGGTACATCTGACATATTGAATCAATTAACAAATGAGCATAACCAAAAACTGGAGTTAGCGATCGCTGAGTTAGAGCAATCTTTATCTGAAGCTACTATCACCTTATTAGATGTTAACTCTACTTTAGATGAGATAATTAATAACCCTAATCAGTTTGGTTTTAGCAATGCAACAGATAGTTGGTCAGATACAGTATTAGCTTTTTGTTCAGATGCCTCTTTAGGAGCAGATGGTTCAGTAAAATCTTGTGATGTTGATGTTCCCGATCCAGATGAATACTTATTCTGGGATATACTTCATCCTACAGAAGCAGCTCATCAAATAATAGGGAATGAAGCTCTATATGCTCTGAAATCTGAATATAATCAGACTGTTCCTGAACCTACTTCCATATTGAGTTTGTTAGGATTAGGTTTTAGTTTGCTAGGGGTGTCAGCTTTCAAGCAGAAAGATAAACAAACACAGAAACAGAAAGTATAATTAGGTGTTGGTGAATAAAGGTATGAAAATAAAAATTGAACAATCTCAAATATTTGTTATTCAATACTTTAGGAATTACCAAAAAATACAAATCATACCCTAATTTACCAACATCCTTTTCGGATTATGAATTCTTCCCACCCCACCTCATCTCAAGAAAAAAATGCGTACTTCATCAAATATTCATATAACTGTGTAAATTCCTATATCAACTTCATCAAAAAAAGAGGGAGTAGGGAGTAGGGAGTAGGGAATAGGGGGAAAGAATAGATTATTTATCTACGATAATTGATTTACAGCGGTTTTCATTTCAGTAGACCACAGTAGGGAGGTTGCATGCAACCTCCCTACTGTGGTTTTGGTTATGACGATATAGTTCATCAATTTGAAAAGCGCTGTAATTTTTGATTATTGGAGAGGTCTAATATTTAATCTCCCCATCTCCCAACAACTCTAATAAGTATTCAAACGGATTTGATCTGACTCCTACCCTCACCCATAAGACTTTTGAGCGCCAACCCTAAAAATATCTCAAACAGTATCTATAATATTTCCCTTGCCCAGTCAATAAATAACTTTGCCTGTTCCGCCCAAAAATCAGAACCCCAATAAACAAAACAACTGGTTTCACACAACAACAACGCTCTACTTTTTTCAGCAGAACCCTTACCAGAGTCTACAACCTTAGCATAATCTTGACTCAACCCTTCAACTGCTGCCAATACCTGTTGTCGCAAATCTCCCTCTTGCCATTGCTGATGACCTCCTATCCACGAACCTCCTGTTGATTTTAGTCTAACTTCTGTTGCTGCTCCATCTGCTAAATAACTATCAATATATTGACTCACCGTCATAAAACCAACATCCGACCAGCGATCGCTCTCCCGAAACAGAGGAGCAAAAGAATTCTTAAAATATTCAAACATCATCACATTACCATTTTCCCCATCAGAAGTCGGCACCACCAAAGCAGGCGGTTTCATTCCCACTTCTCCACCACGATATCGCACATCATTAATACAACCCTCAGCATTTTGACCACTTTGTTGTCGAATCCCCATATCCGTATCCCTCACCACACATAGAATACGTTCCGACTCACCCTCTGATTCCACCACCAACCAATGCACTCGGTTTTCTAACTCCGGGGTACTCCAACCTTCAGGATGTTCCAATGCTGCATTCGGTAAAATAATCCATTCATAACCGCACTTTTTCAACAGACGCACAAATCTCAACGCTTCCGCAGGATCGCCAGTCATTCCCATCTCCGGAGGCCAAAACCCTCTTACCCGTGATAGTGCATCTTCTCCAAACAAATCTGCAAACACCTTCCGCCATTCCATAATTTGAGCTTCATGGTCTCGTTCGGGAGTAGCAGGAAAATAACAATGACTATATGCACTACCAGTAAATTCTATTGTGTCTGAATATTCCGTCAGAACTTCTCGCCAAAGACTTATTACATCTCCTACCGCTTCGCCATCAACATGAAGATTAGAGAAAATGCCATTAGTCGAAAGTTTTGCCATCTCTTCGAGCAATACCCCAGAATAATCTACCATCATCCGGGGTCGATGACCTTCTGCCGTCAATTGTTTAGCATAACGAGCAGGATTTTTGTATGCTTGAGCAAACCATTGAGCATTCCAATGCTCTTCGGAGTTAGGTTCACCATTGAGCATTTTTTCTAAGTTGCCCTGTAATTGGCCATTATGCCAAATCGGAGGTTGGTGAAAATGTAACCAGGGGACAAATAAGACTTGAGGATTATTTAACATTTCGGCAACTCCCTGATACAAGACCACTAATTTATTTATTCTTTATACCATAGAAAATAAAAATTGATTTCAAGTTAATTTTCCAAAAGTCTAGTTTCTTACTTTTGACTTTTGACTTTGTATTTAATGACTATTTAACTGGCGATCGGCTTTGAGAAGCTCTCAGTTAAAATCCCCTGCAACCCCAAGGGCGGTATTGTTGAGTCGGTTGAAATCCCCTTCTAAACATTAATCTTGCTGAGTGCTGAGTGCTGAGTGCTAACCGCTTCATTAAAATCCAAAGCTCAAATCTATAACTATGAGCTGGCCGTCAAAAGCATAGAAACTAACTTTGTAAATATTCTCAGCATTCACAGTTAATTTGGCATTTGGAGGAATAAGTGAATCTGGGTAAAGTAAGTTTGAAGCGGGCATTTCATCTTGAACTAAGAGTTCTTCATTTTGATTATAGGCTGACAAAACAGTTCGGCGGGAACTCGTTACCAGCCCACTAACAAACTTGACTGGAGATTTAAACTTCATTTCTATTAGGCCACTTTTTGGCGCTCCCATTAAGACTTTAATACCTGAAGGGACTGCAAAAGCTGGGTTTGAGGGTTCGATGGCGATGGTATTAGAGAAAGTTACGCCCCAATTTTTAAACTGATAGTCTACTACTTCAAAAGATTTTAAATCTTCTAGGCCAAGGCGAATACAACTGGGCATAGTTGAAAGTTTTAATAATTCTGATTCAGTCTGGTCATACTCAGGAGTGGCTACAAATTTATATCCATTTTTGACCCTGAAGTTATCGGTTAGAGGATTGATGTTGTGGGTTGTATCAATCTTAAGACTCTGTAGCATTGGACCTCCTTAATCAATTTACTAATTGAGGGGTCTTACCCCTCACCTATTATTTATTTATAGCTTATTCTTTTGATATGCGCTTTGACCAGGAGAATTTTCGTTTTAATTGACAATTATTTATTTTGAATTTATTGATATTACAAATAAAAAATACTTTTATGAATGTATTATTTGTTTAACAAACCTTTTCATTAAATATAAAAAATTATAAATTGTAGCAATATAAAATTGACATCAAAAAGAACAATACATAAAAAAACAACCGAGTTTCTAACTAAAACAGTATGATAAACTCGGTTTATGAAGCTTTTCAGCAAATTCAACTTTAATTTTTTTTTCAACTAAATAGTGTTTTTTCTATTTGTAGGATCTTGAGGTATTTACCAATGGATAATTGTTGGGTTTCCCTTAAGGGAAGGAAGGTACGTTCCTCAATCCCACCTACTACTAATGGGTGTGCATGAGGGTGGGTTGATATAAATCTGAGAGTGAGCATGAAAATTCTAGCTAAAACCCGCCCCTACGCTTTGCACAATTTCTAGATATGTTTGTTGGATTTCGTTCCTCAACCTAACCTACGCGAATATTAGTTGATGTGGTTCAAAAAATCGAAATTATCATTTTTGCCAAACGTTTCATTCCCTCTTGAATATCCTCATCAGAAGCTGTCAAACTAA
Source organism: Dapis hubbardiae BLCC-M172 (assembly GCF_050016015.1). NCBI lineage: Bacteria > Bacillati > Cyanobacteriota > Cyanophyceae > Oscillatoriales > Microcoleaceae > Dapis > Dapis hubbardiae. The sequence goes on along the minus strand of NZ_JBNHEQ010000298.1, from coordinate 48,291 downwards.
TCCGAATACACTCTTGTTTATGAACCCATTCTTCACGCAAACCAGGAAAAAATGAACTACCAGGCACAACAATAACCCCCACTTCCTTCAACTTTTGGTAAAATTCCCAGTCAGTCATCGGTAAATCTTTTAACCACAACCAAGCAAAAATAGCTCCCTCAAAACGATGGAGAAACCAGGGCAAATTTTTCGGTAAAACTTTTTCTAAAGTTGATTCTAAAATCGAAAATTTATTTTTATAAAAAGGTCGAATCACTTCAGTAGAAATTTCTGCCAGAGCGCCAGAATTAATTGCATCAGTAGCGATCGCCTGTCCATAACGAGGCGAATGAATACACATATTAGTCTGAAACGCCTGCAAAACCTCAATTATTCGTTCATTCCCAATCGCAACGCCAATTCTTTCTCCTGGAAGTCCAGCCTTTGATAAACTCAGACAATGAACAATATTGTCCCCAAAAACAGGGTCCATCTCCACAAAATTTAATCCTGGATAGGGGGGAGCATAAGCAGCATCTACAAATACTGGCACATCATAAACAGCAGCTTGATGAGCAATTTTTTTCACCTCATCAATACTAATAACATTTCCAGTAGGGTTACAGGGACGTGAAAAAATAACACAACCAGTATTTTCATCAATAACCAATTGACTAAAGTCGGGACAATATTTGAAGCGATGACCCTCAAAATCAATATCTAGAGTTGGTTTGTAGGCAACTACTGCCTCTGGCACTAAACTAACTCCCCCATAACCTGTATAATCTGGACTGAGGGGTAGGACAATTTTTTTCAGAATTTGGCTGTCAGTATATCCGCCAAAAGCATTAGCAGCATAGAAATATATAGACTGAGAACCTGGAGTAATCAAAACGTTGCGATCGCTCAAACTCAACCCATAGCGAGAATTAAAGTCATTAACCACTGCATCAATAAACGGTTGATAACCCTGAGACGAACCGTAACGTCCTACTACTTCCCCATATTCTGGACTTGCCAATAATTTTGTGGTACAATCCTTCCACAATTTTTCTACTTCTGGTAAAACTAGAGGATTTCCAGAACTGAAGTTGAGAAATTCCTGACCTTGACCCGCTCGTAGGGTGGCAATAATATCTGCCATAATAGCTCGCACACCCGTAAGGCGGGACATTGTTGTACCAAATTGACTCAAGGCAGGATTGATCATAGGATTGAATTAACAATAGGTTGATATTTGGTTAATTTTAGCTAAAAGGAATTAAATCTACTAGACTGGCCAAGCCTTTTCCGTCACTCTAAAAATTTCTCATCTGCTGGAAGATCAAAATCTGACCATCTATTATTTTTTTGGTCTTGTGGCACGCTAAGGGTATTATTAACCTTCCGCTCTGCTTTGCTAATATCGTCAACTAATCCTGAAACACAACGCTTCCCAATAGTGTTATTTTCCTGTTCAGATTTAAAAATCACACACATAGAGTTCAGAAAAGTAATTGAGTGAATACTTTGAAGATTGATAGCGTCAATTTGAAAGTTGTATTTCTTAAAAAAGCCTTTCAATATACTTTCTCTTTTTTCTTTTACTCCCCAATGTTCATAATTAATTACATCAACAAGATGCTTTAAAAAAGTTATAGAAGAAAAAGGGTAAAATATACCACCTTCATATTTTTTCCAGTACGAAGTATGTATGTCTTCAACTATGTATACCCCTCCACATCTCAAAAGAGGAAAATATTTCGCAAAAGATTTTATAATGTCTGAAGAATAATGAGAACCGTCGTCAATAATAATATCAAAGCTTTTAGATAACTTAACAAGATTGCTTTTAACCTTATCACTGGTAGCATCACCCACAAGGACATGAATCCTTGGATCTTCATAACTCAAATTTGCACACTTGGGGTTAATATCGCAACCTACAATTAATTTGGCATTAGAGAAATATTTAGCCCATATTTCTAGGGAACCACCATTTTGAACACCTATTTCCAGCAATCTGACTTTTTGATTTCTGTAGCTTTTTAGGATTCGATCATATACTACTAGATATGAAGACCACTTATCAGATACTTTTCCAGTATGTTGTGAGTACAATTCTTCAAGGGTTTTTTTTTATCTAATATTTGACCAAACCTATGATGAAATTTGTGATAATCTGGGTTAATTTCAACAGCCTTTTGTAAATACTCAATAGCACCCTCTGAATCTCCTTGTTGCCCTAAAGCCTCTCCCAAACTATAATGCAGCCAAGAAGAATTAGGATTATTTTTTAAAGCTTGATAATAAAAAGCAACCGCCTCATCTAAATTCCCCTGTTTAAGAAGAGCATCTCCCAAATAATAATAAGTCCAAGCAAAATTAGGATTAATTTCAATAGCCTGACGATAGAGAGCGACCGCCTCATCCAACCTCCCGGCCCTCTTCAACTGATTGGCCTGCTGCAACAAGTGGCCAGCAGTTATACCCTGATTACCCATAAAAACTCACCCAAAATTCCCCTTTAATGTCAGAAGAGACCAATTATACAGGACTTACCTCAAAGATGAAACTAGACACCAGAGGAACAAAAACTTCCTCAAATAACTTTGGCCAAAGTTTCCAAAGTTGTAAGATAGCACTAGATTTCCCTCTTTCTTTCTTCCTTCTTCCTTCAAAATAAATGGACACTCAAACTATCTGGCAAGTAGATTATTATCGCCGTCCCCTCCAGGATAAACATAAACAAGGTCAACAATTATGGGAATTGTTGATTTGTACTCCCACTCGTAGCTTAGAATTTATTGCTATGTGTCCCCAGTCAGAAGTTAACGCTAATTGGCTGATGGCACAACTGCAAAAAGTGGGTCAAGACCAGGATTTACCAGATATAATTCAAGTATTTCGACCTCAGTCTTTGGGGTTAATAGAAACTGCAGCTCAAATGTTAGGGTTGAAAGTCGAACCGACTAGACGCACAACAGCTTTAAAACAATGGTTAGTAGAGAGGGTGCAACAATATCAGGATATGGAAACATATACTGGGGAATTTTACGACCCCTTAGTATTAGATGCTCCTCCACCTGTACCATTAGCTGAAAATTTGTGGGGCGATCGCTGGAGATTTGCTACATTACCTGCTGGTAATATTGAGGATATTATAGAACGTCCTATTCCTATTTTAGAAGCACCAGAATTTCTTTTGCCGTTAAATTTAGGATTATCTTCAACACTCCCAATACCAGGGGTAGTAATAGATGGTGGTCGTCAGTCTATGAAATTAGCGAGATGGTTAGAAACTGCGCGACCATATCTTTTAAAGTATATTCCTGGCGATCCTGATGGGTTAATTTTAGAGACAGGGTTAGTAGATCGGTGGATAGTTGCTACTTTTTCAGATCGAGAAGTGTCAGCAGCAGGTCAAATTTATGAGCAGAGAAAACAGCAGAGTCAGGGGTTACATTTTTTGTTAGTGCAACCGGATGATTCTGGAATGACTTATAGTGGATTTTGGCTTTTGCGGTAGAAATTAAGTGTGAAAATTAATTAATCAAAATTCTTCAGGACTCATATCATATCATGTCCGGTTGAATAGTTATAATTAAAGTTCGTAGCATTGCTTGAGCAATAAGTTATAGATATTACTCAAGCAATACTACAAACAAAAACTTTTTTATCACTGATTATCCGGACATGATATTATACCAATTCCCATGCATTAATGCTATACTTGGGTCCGACTTCATTTATTAATTAATAATTACATATCAAATCTTTTTTTTGCTAGTTGTAGCTCATTTAATATTAATTATTGTTATTTTTACCTCTCCTGTACGGACGCCCTTATGCAACGTCCCTACCCACTCCCCCACTCCCATACTCTACAAAATGTAGAAATGTTTTTGAGAAATGATATTATTCCTAATTTCCCTGCTTTCTGCTCTCTACTCTCTACTTCCTTTTCCATGCTCTCAAAAAGATGTAGCAAAAATGGCTGAGATTTAGCATTACGCATCTAGCACGAAAGTATTGACTTGAGATTACTCTCCTGACGGACAACTTCGCCAACACTTTCGCTTGTAATGACATAAAGACCTTGTTTTCTATAAATCCTAATTGTTAAAATCTCGATCAATAAATTATTCAGTGTTTTTTTGCTAAAATACTGCCATTAAAGCTGATATTATCAAAGTTATGAAAGTTATTAAATCCGATCGCTAATACATCTAGTGAACTTCATCTCAATCTGATAACTAACTGAAATGTTGAGCAAACACAACAATTTTTGATTGAGCAAAGGTAAGGGAACAGGATAAAATCATCAAGAATTAATTCTCTACTTTACACTAATGCTCAATGCTCATAACTCATAAATTTGGCATAAATTTTAAACTCCCATTACTTGATCAGACTAATTCGTCCCGCTTCTAATTCTTCATAAACTTGTTGAATTTGGTCTTGTTCTCTAAGACTTAAAGAATGAAGCGAAAATAAAGCTAATCTTAAAACCTGGCGGTCGCTGGAGGAAATTTTCCGAACTGCCAAAATATTTTCTACAACTGATTCTATGGGAATTTTTCTGGCTTCAACGTTGGAATTATTCATTTTTCTTAACTAAAATTTAGATGATTTTGACACAAACAAAAAATATTCAATCAATGGTAGATACCCCCAGAAACATGAAAAAATCTGTGGGCCAGAGAAAAAGAAACGATATTATATTGATATAAACTATCAATAGATATTTCACTACATTACGATAAAAGTCCGGTAGTTTTTATGAAGATTTGGTAAAGATTACGGATAATTGCGGATCTAACCAGAATATACAATTTTTTTTATGTTTTTTAACAAAAAATATTACTAAATAGTAAGTTGGTGCGAAATAATACGAACCTATATCCACTAATATCAAGTCCCCTGGATCGATCTTCATTAATGGATAATTACCTGGTGGTTAAAACCGTAAGGGAATTGAATAGAAGGAAATATCCTAGCACTTTTCGAGTCGGGGAGATTGGATATGGCGTTTAGCGCTCCGATAGGAAAGTTGTGCGCTAGCTAAACGACCGCTTTTTCCCCTTGAAAGGGAGCGCTCATAAAGCTGAATTATTTAATTAATAATTAATAATTATTAATTATTCGGTAATCAAAATGTTCTCCTCTCTCTCCTGCCAAATATCCTAAATATTTCCCTGTGATAGCTATTTCATACAAATGTTCCTACATTAAGTTTGTTGGTATATGGTATGTGTTAGGAGGTGGGCAAATATCTGAATAGTTATAGTTTTACAGAGGATTTTACTGTAACGATCTTTTTTGAATTTGGTATTACCTGTTGCCTATTTCCTCTTCTGTGTTCCCTATTACCGATTATTTGTGGGTATTTAACTAGACATGATATAAAATATTCGAGTAAGAGTAATATCAGGTAATCAAAGCATGACTGAAGTAAAGATTGGCATTATTGGCGGTAGTGGTTTATACAAAATGGAAGCACTCAAAGATGTAGAGGAGATAAAGTTAGATACACCTTTCGGTTCTCCCTCTGATGCTTTTATTGTTGGTACTTTAGAAGGAACACGAGTAGCATTTCTATCCAGACACGATCGCAACCACACTTTATTACCATCTGAATTACCATTTCGTGCCAATATTTATGGTATGAAAAGTCTGGGTGTGGAATATTTAATCTCTGCTTCTGCAGTAGGTTCTCTCAAAGAAGAAGTTAAACCCCTAGACTTAGTAGTAGTAGATCAGTTTATTGATCGCACAAAAGGTAGGCAATCTACATTTTTTGGTCAAGGAATAGTAGCACATATTACTTTTGAAAATCCTACTTGTCCCCAACTAGCACAAATACTGGCGGATGCTGCGGAAAGTTTAAACTTGCAGGATGTAAATGTACATCGCAGTGGCACTTATTTATGTATGGAGGGTCCTGCTTTTTCTACTAAGGCGGAGTCAAATTTATATCGTAGTTGGGGCGCAACAGTTATCGGGATGACAAACTTGCCAGAAGCAAAGTTGGCAAGGGAGGCGGAAATAGCTTATGCAACTTTAGCTTTATCTACGGATTATGATTGTTGGCATGAAGAACATGATAGCGTGACTGTAGAAATGGTGGTTGATAATTTAAAGAAAAATGCTGTGAATGCTCAAAAAGTTATTCAGGAAACCGTGCGGAGGTTGAGTGAACATCAGTTTGTTTCTGATTCTCATTCAGCGTTGAAAAATGCTATTTTGACTCCTTTGGATAAGGTACCTGCTACAACTAAGGAAAAGTTGGGGTTATTATTGCAGAAATATATTTAACAGTACATACAAAATTCGGGCGTTAGTTTGTGATTTAAGGTTAAGGTGCGTTCCAACGCACCCTACAACTTTAGTTGTCCCGTAAGTCCTTCCCACACCCCCACACTCCCTATTCCCTTTTTAATAGCACTCAATTTCCACATCCCAGATAAAAACGCTATATATCATTAGCCATACTAATTTTTACCAATTAAATTTTGACTTCGCAAAAGTGTTTCTGTCATAGTTGCCAATTTCTGCAAACTATTTGCTAATTCATCAGCACGTTCTTGATGTTTTCGCTTGCGAATTAAGGCAGCACGAGCTAAATCTTCCCGGTTTTTTTTAAGCGCTGCAACCGCAACTTTTTGCCAGTTATCTATTTCCTGTAAAGTTTGTTTATATTCAGGTTGAATATTTTCCCAAGCTACTTTAATATCTGCTAAAGCTTTACTTACTAATTCAGCAGTACCTAGTTCAGTTTTTACGCCTAAAATTGCCTGCTTAATTGGTTCTGATATTTGCTCGACATTAATATGATGAAGTAGAGGAATAAAGTTTTTTATTTGTTGACTATAGCTAACTCCAGTAATACACCAAGTCGCAAAGTGTTCGCAATTATTAAAAAGAATATTATATTTTCTTTCTCCTAGTCTACTTTCTGCTCTTTGAATGACTGTATCGGCAATATAACGAAGTGGGTAACGTTTAACATAAACTTTTCTGCCATCAATAAAATATGCTTTAGAAGTTCGTTCAATAGTTTCTGTTCCTTTGCGATAATGAATAACTGTTCCATCGCCATAGTCAATACCATGATGTTCGTAAACACCATCTATATTTAGAAATTCTCTAATAGTGTATATTTGTTCTCCCCGTGCCATATTATTTTCCCTAACTTTATCTCATTACATTTTAATCTAAAATATAAATAACAGATGTAGAGTTTCACGATTATCAGAATGTTTTTAGATAAATTTAGATAAGTATTTAGATAAGTATTTAGATAAATATTTAGATATGAAATCTGTTTGCTTTGGAGTATTATAATACCGTTTCACGGAAGTTAAAAGTCATGCATTAAGATTTTGTAGGATCAAAACTTTGACGATAGAGCAATTTCAGGAAATTATTTCACTTATGTAGTTTGAAACTATTTGTGACATCTTTAAAGTGAATTGGTATAAGAAACCTGGTTTATATGAGGTAGATGTCAGTATGGTAGGACATCTAATACAAACCCGGTTTCTATACTTTATCAATCAAACCTTTTGAAAAAAATTTGAGACCAACTAAAACTGCTAATCCTAAAGCTAATATTCCAGCACTAATAGCAATAACTAGAGTATCTAAATGACGAACTGCAATTGCTGTCAATGCCCAAACAAATACCAAACTATAAGCAATATCTTGTTTTTGAATATTAATAATTGCTGCAATAACGGCTCCAATTATTAACATAATTATTGTCCAAACAATAGCAACTTGCTGTGAACTATTCCAGCCTAAATTATCTAGAGCGCAGGCCACATTCACAATTGTTGCCACACTAATCCAAGCAAAATATATACTGATGGGATGATGAACTAACCATTTATCTTTTTTTGAGACTCTTTCATAACTAATACCTAAATTTAGATATAGGCAAATCAAACAGCCTAAAATTCCTAACATTGCCAAAACTGAAAGGATAAACAGTTGATATTGAAATAAAAATATCCAAACAATTTGTGATAGACTGGCACTTACTAAAAAATATTGACATCTGCGTAAAATTTTATTTTCTCGTTGAGCAGGTAATACTTGATAAATTCCGAAGCTAATTAAACCCAAATAAATTAATCCCCAAATAGCAAAAGCATAACTGGCAGGAGTAATCAAAACATTCTTAAATATAGTATTAGAAATTTCTCCTATTGTTTGACCGCTTGGAGGAGCAAGATTTACATAAATATTCAGAAAAAAAGCCGCTAAAATAGCAATTAAATGAGCATACTGTCGAATAATATCTGAGTTGAATTTGCCTGTATTAGTTTGCATAATTATCCTGACTATTTTGTATAAATATTATTAAGAAACATTTAGACTTAGCCCGGAAGTTGTTGTTGATAAAACCGACCGGGCTACCCAATCAAATAATACAGAATTAATCTTGAATTACTTCTAGCCCACAAGCTTCTGCTAGTTGTTGTGCTATACTCTTATATTTACGAGGTGGGGTGTTAGTATCGAGGTCTAAATTAAAACCCTCTACAACACGCTGAATTAATTTTGAACGCCATATAGCTTCTATTTCATAATCAGAACTAAGACTACCTTCTGATAATGCTGCCATTAATTTATCTAATATTTGATATTGCCCGACTAAAATTGCTGCTTTAGTAACATCACCAGAATCAGTATCAAGAGCGTCCAATTGTCTACTAACTCGATTCCATTCAGTATCAATTATTTTGAGCAAAACTGTAGCTAGTTTAGCATCACGTTGCTGTTTCAATATTTGGAATTCTTTGTTAGTCATTATTTTTAGCTCCTAAATATATTATTATAAGCTATTTAATTTTATATATCACATCTATCTAGTTTTTCCTATGAATATAATCTTAAATTCATCAAATAGTTTCGGGTAGTTGGAAACCAGCCAGTTTCAACGGCTGAATGAAAACGACTCGAAGGGTTTTAACCCGTAGTCAAGTTGACACCCCTAACAGTTTTCGCTATAATATTTATCATACAGCGAAAATTATACTATGTATCTAACCCAAAAGAACAAAATTAGAAACCTGTCTAGTGAAGAATTTAAAGCCTTGAGACAATTGTGCAGATTGACCAAGAATATGTACAATGTAGGGCTTTACTCTGTACGACAGTTCTATTTTACTGAGGGCGGATATTTAAGATACGAATCAAATTACCATTACTGCAAAGATAACGAAAATTACCAGCTACTTCAAACCGACATCGCACAGCAAACTTTAAAAGTTGTAGATAGGTCTTTTAAGTCATTTTTCAACTTAATTCAGAAGGCGACAGAAGGTTTATATCGTTTTGAACAAATACGATTACCTAGATATCTAAATAAAGAAGGTTATTTTCCTCTAATAATACCTCGAATCAAAGTAAGAAATGGGTATTTTAATATCCCAATGTCTATAAAATTTAAGGCTGAATATGGTGCAGTAAAAATCCCTTTTCCTGAAAGATTAGCAGGTAAAAATCTGAAAGAAGTTCGGATAATTCCTAGATTTGACGCTAGGTTTTTTGAAGTTGAATTTATTACAGAAGAGAACCCACAGCCAGCAGTAAAATCTGATCATGCACTAGCAATAGACCTTGGTCTAGATAATCTAGCAACTTGTATATCAAATACTGGGTCATCGTTTATTTTAGACGGTAGAAAACTTAAATCAATCAACCAGTGGTACAACAAGGAAAATTCTAGATTACAGTCTATAAAGGATAAACAAGGTATTAAAGATTTAACCAAAAAGCAAGTCAGTATTACGGTGAATCGAAACAATAAAGTTAGAGATTACTTAAATAAAGCAACTAGATATTTAATCAACTGGTGTAGTGAAAACAATATATCTACTATTGTTGTAGGTGTAAATCCAGGAATGAAAAAAAATCTCAATTTAGGTAAAAAAACTAATCAAAAATTTGTGCAAATACCACACCATAATTTCAGATTAAAACTAAAAGGTATGTGTGATAGGTATGGTTTAACTTACAAAGAACAAGAGGAGTCTTATACCTCTAAAGCTAGTTTTTTAGATAGAGATAAAATACCTGTTTACAATGCTGATAACCCTACTGAATATAGTTTTAGTGGCAAACGAATCAAGCGTGGCTTGTACAAAACTAAGCAAGGAAAATTGATAAATGCTGACTGCAACGGAGCTGCAAATATTGGAGCAAAAAGCAACCTGAATGGGTTTACCCCGGACAGACTAGAGGCATCTTTGGCCATGCCATTAAGGGTTAAATTTGACGTGAGGAAAGTCCATCAAATTTATTCCGCTTAAGAATCCACGCGACTTTAGTCCGTGGAGTGTCAATATGTACCTAATTTAACCATTTTGTAAGCATTCAGCGGTCAGCTATTAGCTATCAGCTTTATTACTATTAAGTGAGGAAAAAGTAATTGAGAGATTTCAAAGAATTAAAAGTATGAATAAAATTTCATTAGTCAACCTTAATAGTCTATCGAACTACATAGTTCATTAAAAAGCTGAATGCGAGTGCATTCCGCAGGAAATGCTTACCTTAAAAATAACTACTCGAATTTATTTTAGACATTCATTTCTATTATTTTTCCCTTTTTTTTTTCAATATTTACTCCTTCTTCCAACTTCAGTCTTTCCTGTTCCTTACTTCTACCATTTGTCACAAACATTTCAGAAAATTAGATATTGGTGTGAAGACGAAACCAGAACTGGGCTAAAAATTGTCACGGGTAGATTGTAGATTATTAACACTCAAGGGCATTAAACCTATAGGTAAACACCAATGGCTGTTTAAATATTTGTTGCTTTATGGTTTGATATAACCCCAAACAGGAGATAGTTTTTTCTATGAGTTTAGCCACTTAAATCTGGTGTGTATGGTGTGTGGAGATAATAAGGGTACAGTACCTATAATAGTTAGATGAAAACTTAATTCCATTACCTTTACCATCCTTGAGGATTGACCAATTTTTGAATTCAGAGTATTGTGTTATGTAGGTTATCTAAGATCAGAACTGTCCTGATTTTGTTTTGTTTCGGTGGGTTGGTTACTGTCTGTTAATAGTGGTGCATCCGCGACGGTTTCTAGCCCCACTGATTTGAGAATCTCTGGCCATTGAATAAGAAAAGTTGAATTATTGGGATCAGACTGGCGTAGTGTTACTAGGGAGTCGAGGGTTTCGTGCCAAATACCGGCTTGAGCATAAACTTGGGGATGATTATCGGGTGTTGTTGTTTGTAACTGCTGAAGTAAGGTTGGGGTGATTTCGATTCTTTTAATCCAGCCAGATGATATTTCGAGATCTGAACTTCGATCCCAAATATCCAAGACTCCAAGTACCCTCCATTGATATTTTTTGCCAACTGCTAAGGGTGTTATACTACCATCATCAGGCAGGTTAATCCTAATAATACTCCTGGCATCAGGAAGTTTAAGTTCGGTGATATAGACAGTCTTGCCTGCTTCATCGAATAACTCAAATTCTGCTGGTTGATAAGAATAACCACACTCTCCATCTTCTGTTGGAAAATATACAAAAAATTTCGGATACTCAGCCAAAGTTAACCCAATATTAGTTTCTGGTATCAAAGCAGTAGGTGCATCTTTAAATTCACACCTACTTCGAGTTCCTTCCTTTATTATTGAAAACGTTCTAGTTCTATTTCCCTGCTCTCTGATTTCTGGCGTTTGGAATCTAATATTTTGTGCTATTACTTCCCGTTGCAATATCTCAATTTCTGCATTAACAACAGAGGTTAAGCATATTGGAGTTAATAAGGCTACAGTACCTAAAATAGTTAGATGAAAATTTAATTTCATTACCTTTAACCATTCTTGAGGATTTAGGAATTTTTTTCAACTCGTACATTATCATATTATTAAGTTTTTGTCAAAATAGAATAATTGTATTTATGACATGAGAAAAATTTTTGACAAAAAAATTGATGAGAATTGTTAAAAATCATATACTTTATCCAGAGATTCCCCCAAAAAACTTAGTATTATTCTATATTAATTACTAAATATATGGGTGTGTAAATGACTAGGGTTAATAACCAAGGTTTAAAGCTACTATTTATGACTGCAATTGTTAATCATAAAAACACGATTATAGTTAGATTAATCAAATAATTGGAAAAACACCAATGACTGAACTAAGACAAAATTTAATCACTAGAGATTGGGTCATTATTGCGACAGAAAGAGCCAAAAGACCTGATAATTTTGCTAAACCCGAAAAATCGCAAATTGTCATCCCATCGTATCAACCAAATTGCCCATTTTGTCTCGGCAATGAACATCTAACAGGACCAGAATCATTTCGACTAAAAGATAATAATAGTTGGAGAGTTAGGGCAGTACCTAATAAATATCCAGCTCTAACTCCAACAGGTGAAAAAATTAGAAAAATAGATAAAACTTTCCGTTCTCTGACAGGAGTTGGGTTCCATGAAGTGATTATCGAACACCCACGCCATGACCTGACAATACCATTTCTAGAACTTCAAGATATAGTCAATATTTTCAGAGTTTATCGCCTGCGATCTTCACAGATAAAACAAGATAAACGAATTCAAACTATCCTAATTTTTAAGAATCATGGTAAAGGTGCCGGTACATCATTAGAACATCCCCATTCTCAATTGGCAGCAACGCCAATTGTACCTTATCAATTACGGATTAGGATACAGGAAGCAATGCGATATTTTGATGATACTGGAGAATGTTTATTTTGCCGAACTTTAGCAGATGAACTAGCTGCTGAAGAGAGAATAATTTATGCCAGTAAATATTTTGTTTCATTTATTCCTTATGCAGCACTTTCTCCATTTCATACTTGGATTTTTCCCAGGCGTCATTCATCATCTTTTGATGAAATTACTGAGTCAGAAATGTTAGATTTAGCTGATAATTTGAGAACTGTTTTAGGGAAACTTTATTATGGCTTAAATAACCCAGATTATAATTATATAATTCGTTCAATTCCAACCGATGAACAACGTACAGATTATTTCCATTGGTATTTAGCAATTGTTCCTAGGGTTTCCCTTACCGCTGGATTTGAAATGGGAAGTGGAATGTTTATTAATACTGCTGTGCCAGAAGAAAATGCTGCTTTTTTACGTTCTGTGGAAATTCCTATTAGTTGCAGTTTAGATTAATGGTATTTTCTACATTCTGACAAATAAATTGTCTAAGTTATGAAGATTTGGTTTTTACTTTGTCCAGCAGTTTATCTCACTAGCCATAAGTTCTTCAATTATTAATTATTCATTAGACCTAGGCGTGAAAAAGATATAGATTTTTTGCGCATAGTAGGGAACAGGGAACACTTAACTGGGAACAGGTAAGATATTTTTACGAAAAAGGCAGGAAAAAGGATTTTTTATAGTGACTTTTTCTTTCTTTAGCTAATACAACTAAAAGGTTTATTTATTTTCCACCAGATGTCTATTATTAATTATTAATTACGATGAGAATGACCAATTAGCTTAAGTATGATAATCTATCTAAAATAAAATTCTGTTAAAGGAATCCGATCATGACAAAATTACGAGTAGGTTTATTATTTGGTGGTTGCTCCGGCGAACATGAAGTATCCATTCGTTCCGCTAAAGCGATCGCTACTGCTTTAAGTAAGGGTGAAAATAACAGCAAATACGAATTGATACCAATTTATATTCAAAAAGATGGTCGTTGGCAACCAAGTGATTTTGCTCAAAAAGTTCTAGAGTCTGGCAACCCTCCATCATTGCCATTAACAGATGAAAATAATAATGATTCCAATACATCCCTAACTCAAGAAACTTCTTCTAATCTTTGGCAAACTCCTCCCGAAGCAGCACAGGTAGATGTCTGGTTTCCAGTTCTCCACGGTCCGAATGGGGAAGATGGTACTATACAGGGTTTACTGAAGTTAATGCAGGTTCCCTTTGTGGGGTCTGGGGTTTTGGGTTCGGCAATGGGTATGGATAAAATAGCGATGAAAATAGCTTTCGACCATGCAGGTTTGCCCCAGGTTAAATATCAAGCAGTGACGCGATCGCAAATTTGGTCTAATCCTTGTGTTTTTCCCAAATTGTGTGATGATATTGAAGCAGCTTTAGAATATCCCTGTTTTGTTAAACCAGCAAATTTAGGTTCATCAGTGGGTATTGCTAAGGTGCGCTCTCGTTCAGAATTAGAAACTGCCTTGGATAATGCTGCCAGTTATGACCGTCGAATTATTGTTGAAACTGGTGTAGAAGCGAGAGAATTAGAATGTGCAGTGTTGGGGAATGATGTGCCGAAAGCTTCTGTAGTTGGTGAGATTACTTTTGAGAGTGATTTTTATGATTACGAAACCAAATACACAGAAGGAAAAGCAGATTTATTTATTCCAGCGCGAGTCAGTGAGGCGATCGCCACTCAAATCAAAGAAATGGCTACTCAGGCATTTTTAGCAGTGGATGCAGCAGGTTTAGCAAGAGTAGACTTTTTCTATGTGGAGAAAACAGGAGAAATTTTTATTAATGAAATTAATACCATGCCTGGTTTTACTGCAACCAGTATGTATCCTATGCTTTGGGAAGCTACTGGCATTCCTTTTGATGAGTTAGTAGATATTTTGATTCAATTAGCTTTAGAAAGACATTCTAAGTAACTAACAATTTTCTGTAGGTTGGGTAGAGCGAGTGCGAAACCCAACATTTATCTTTAAATATTTTTGTCATTCTTAAGTAGACAGTAGTATAATTCATATTAAATAAGTACACACATACAATTTAGGAATCATTAATTGTGGATAGAGAAAAAGAAGCGATCGCCTTACCAAAAAGAACTCAAAAATTTCGGACAAGATTATTCCCTGGAAAGACTTTACCTGCTCAAGAAATAGCAAAACGCAAAGCTATCAAAGCACAACAAGAGCGATCGCTGTCGAACAGTCTTTGAAAAATTTTGCCCTCAATTAATATCATGTCCGCTTGAATACTTACACTTTGGTGGAAGGAAGGCAGAGGTCAGAAGGTAGAAGGTAGAAGGGTTTATTACAATTGTGACCTAATCCTATAGATGCTCCGATGCTACCGGACATGATATAATTGACATTGCAGTTGCAATTATCAATTATCAATTATTAATGGCTTTGTTGCATGAAAGTTGCGATATAGCTGGCGCTAGGCTCCGCCAACGCGAAACTCCCCTTAGTGGAGTTAACTACTAGATTCCAACTTTGTAGCTTTTAGGCTTACCTTTTTGAATCATACGGTTAAGCATGGCACATTGTATGAATAGCTCCACTGCTTGGGCATCAAATTTTCGTCGTCGCAACTTACCTCCAAATATCACTTTGAGCCTGAACATGGTGGTTTCAGATAGAGAGCGTCGATGGTAGCCACTTTCACGCTTCCACTTCTTTCGCCCCAGTCTAGCCTGCTACGCATAAAAAACGCAATCGTTCTCTTTCTATAGATTGATGTTTTATTCATCTATTGTCCAATAGTTAGGGGTGGCTGATTAAACCTCAAAACTTTTGCCTGTAAAGGTTTCAGTCTTTTTATATTAAAGATTGATGTTTTATTCATCTATTGTCCAATAGTTAGGGGTGGCTGATTAAACCTCAAAACTTTTGCCTGTAAAGGTTTCAGTCTTTTTATATTAAAGATTGCTGTTTTATTCATCTATTGTCCAATAGTTACAGCAGTTTCCGCGCGTTATGAAGTACAGATGCGGAGCAAGTGTGGCAGCTATATACTTTCATGCAACAAGGCCGTAAATCATTGTTTTGAGCAATAGACGTCTATGAGAAACCGGGTTTGGGGGTTTCGCCTGCGTCAGTCCCGATCAATTATTTCTTTTCCTCAAAATATTCCAATCAGTTCTCATCAGAAAATCCCAATCTCGTAGTGCCACTCGTGACCATAACCAGTTTTTTCGGAGTTCAGGAATATGATATTGTTTCGCAGCTTCACTCATTACTTTTGTCCGATATTGAAGCGCTCTCAACCAGCGGTCTCTTTGGTCATTTCCCTGAGAATTTTTAGCAGATTTCATCATTACTAATCCAATCCCTGCATAAGCATTAAGAGCATCTTTTTGTTCAACTTCTGGAGTAGTAATATCCTCAGTTGAAATATTCTGCAATCTTTCTGTTTCTGGTAAAATTTCTCCTGATAATTTTAAGACTTTTTCCCAAGCATCATAAGCTTTTTTCAATTCTCCTTTTGTATAGTAAGCAAAACCTATAGCATTTTGATATAAAATAGAATCAGGACGTTGAGAAACTGCTTTTTCCCAGTAAAATAAAGCTTCATCTACATTATAATTTCTATTTCCATCTTGGGCTAACTCCCAAGCTAATCGACCGTATAAAAAATCAATTTCTGGATCGATATTTTTGTTATTCTCAGATACATTTTTTAGAATATTAAGAGCTTCTTTTGCCTCTAAAAAAGCACCTCTATTTAGCAGGGAATCGACAGCTTTTTTTCCAGCTTCAATATCATTTTTCTTAAATTGTTCAATAGCTATTTTTTTTTCTACTTCTACAGTATTAGCACTATAATTAATAGGTTGTTCTTTGTTATATCTTTCAAGGTTAATTGGATCGGGAGTTAAAGGTATAGTTTTTGCATAATTTACTGGTCGATTTTGAAACAACCAAACACCACCTAGAGTTAACAAAACAGCAATTAGGTGTGAAAGTATTCTGCCAGAAACTGAGTTAAAAAAAATTACTGTGTTTTCCTGTTTTTGTGTCATAGTCATATTTTATAGAATTAGATTAGTATTTAAAAGGAATAAATTTTGAATATATCTAACCGTCAGCACTTTCTGCGGAATGCGGAGCTAATGGCAGTTAGCTATTGCCGAATAGAGGAGACAAAAGCCATTGAGAAATTGAGAGAGAATTAAAATAAAAAGTTACTGCTAGATGTCAGCTCCCTTAACTACGAGAATTTCAAGGAAAAGTATGAGAGGCTAATACAAATTATATATAAATTATATTAGCCTATTAACAAATAAACAGTCACTAGGTCTACCATGACTATCACTTAAGTCAGCGTTTCTAAAGTTTGATTATGTTTAAATTGCTGCTGGTCTCGAAGTTTCAATAGTTTATCCCAATCTTGACGGGCTTTAGGAGACCACAACCAATTTTTTTGCAGTTGTCGGATATGAAATTCGTGACCAGCTTTTCCCATAACTTTACCAAAATATTTGAAAGCTTGAACGGGAGTTATTTGTAAATTTTGAGCATATTTAAGTGTTACTAATCCGAGACCTGCATAAGCATTCAGAGCTTCTCTATTTTTGACAGATAAATTTGTCTCGTTATTATAAGAAACAGGACGAGTTTTTTCGATTTCTGGGGCAATTTCTCCAGATAAAATCAACACTTTAGCCCAAGCTGTTTCAGCTTTTTTGATTTCACCTTTAGTGTAATAAGCAAATCCTAAAGCATTTTGATATTGAATATTTTCTGGTTTTTTTGCAGCCGCTTTTTCCCAATAGCTGATAGCTTGATCTATCAGATTATTTTGATTTGTATCTTGAAACTTTTCCCAAGCTAATCGACCGTTAAGAAAATTGATTTCTGGAGCGTTGCTTAGTGTTTCTGGTACAGCATTTATTGCTGCTTCAGCTTTTATTAATTCACCTCTTTCTAGTAATGTTTCTACTACCAATTTACCAGCCCGAATATCATTTTGATTAAACTGTTCAATTGCCAGATTCTGTACTTCTGGGATATTATTGATTGTCTCATTAACAAGTCGAACCCTATTATATTCATAGTTCAAAACTGGAGCAGGTGCTTTGGGCAATTTAGCAGTTATTGGTTGACGATTGATACTAATGAGGTTAGTACCAAACAATAACATCATTCCTGAAACAGCATATCCTAATGTTTTTTTCCAGGAAAACTTAAATATTGGCTGAGTTGATTCTTCACCACTTTCTTTAGGTGTAATTAAATCTTCTTGTTTTTCATAGTATTGATGATTCAGTTGCTCTATTATTTCTCTTTCTTTCAATAACTCCTGGTCTGTCATTACTACTCGATTTTTACCATCTTCAACTTGACAATTCAAATTATTAGTTCCAGGTTCAGTAGGGTACTTCTCCAGTTGCTTTGGATCAATATCTGGTTGTACAGGAGTTGAATCTTCTGGTGAGTTAGGAGATTCAATTTTTTCATCAATAGACGTCAGGATATCCTCTTCTATTTCATTTTTAGAATCGTTTTGTTGTTGAATTAGATATCCATCAAAATCTGGATGTAGATAAACAACAGGTAATCCCCACCAAGAAAGTTGATCGGAACTGTAGGTAGAAATCAAACCTTGTCTTGCTCGATTTAAACTTAAGTCTATCGGATAACCTTGTTTAAGGTTGCGATAAAAGAACTTTGTCAGAATGATAGCAACATCATCTTGAATGCGTTCCGCCATTGCTAAAACTCCTGGAATTCCCCGTTTGGCCATTGCTTCTAATAAGTTTATCTCTGCTCTCTCATTGGTGGGGTGAACAAGATGGTTGTAAGCACCTCGACAAGAGTTGAAGACCGCCATCTGAATACCATTGTTAACTAGCAAACCTGCTAGATCATTACCACTCATACTTTCTGTTAAACCTGTTATATTACTCACTAGAGATATTTCACCGCCAGAAATACCCGAGTTACTATGACCTGCATAGTGGAAAACTTGATATTTACCTTGTTCTAATTTTTGGGTAAGTTCTTCTCTCCCCGGTTGATGAAGAATATCTAGGTGAATTTGAGTTTCCCCACTATTTCTTTGCAATTCTTCTTGTAATGCTTTATATTCTTTTTCTAGTTGTAGACTGTCCTTATCAGTAGGAGTTGCGATCGCCATCAATATTTTCAATGGTTCTCCAGGAGTTAGTACCCGGGTATATTTAGGTAAGGAGGTATTAGGTTGAGAGCGAGAGAACACAATAGGTTGATAGCGAGAAAAAACAAAATCAGATAAGACAGTAGTATTACCAATGGCAATGGGGCGATCGTCTGCATGGAGTACCTCCCAAGGTAAACTGGATATACGTCTGTCTTTAATACCTAGACGTAACCGTAAGTCCTTGTCTAGATGATTAGCTATTGCTTGGGCAGAATTCCAGCTATCTCTCAGGGTGTCTTTGAATAGTTCTTTATACATTTCTTGGCCTAATGCTACTAAACTTGGACTTACTACTTCCCCAGACCTGGCCACAATCTGATCGGGGATAACTACCTGAGAATTGGACTTTTCTTCTAGGATATCGGTAAATGGATCGCCAAGTAGGTGACGTGCTTGGGCCAGCCATTGTTCTACAGGCCATTCGACTATTTCTTCGGCCAGTGGGCAACCAACAGGTACGTTTTCTGTACGGACAAAATATTTGTCTTCTCCCAGGGGAGTAATTGAAATATGAAATTCTTGAGTCACTTATTTTCTATCCTTATGCTCAAATTATTCCGCCAAAACTCCCGATCTTCGCTTTGATGTGTGAATACATGGGAAAGAAATGACGGCTGTGGTTTTGGTGCTAGTCTAAATAAGGTCAAAGTAGTGCTGGTTATGATTTCCCAGACCTATCAATTTGCACACTTAGTTTTGGCGTTATCTATTACTAACTTGACTGTTGGGATTATTACAGACTGGTTGGTTAGATAATTATAACGCTCATTTTTTGGCCTCTTCATCTATGTTAGTATTAGGTTTCTGAGGCTTGATCTTTAAATTTTCTCTACAACTACTTATTAACTAATTCAGGAGGACTTTCTGGATAATTTGATCATCAGCACTAAAATATTAATCTAGGTATTAATTCCGTTAAATACCTACATTTTAATTTCCGGCCCGACATCTAAAATAGTAGATATTGGGTAGCAAGTAGCAATAGTAATTATTAATCTGGTTAAGCTGACCAAATGACAGATTAACCTATTTTTTCCCTAGACAATATTATATGTAAAAAGTTTCTTTTTTGTCTGGTTTATTGACTATAATTTTTGTTTTGCTTAACAGAACCGTATTTGTTTAAAGCCATTAAATCACCTTTTTTCAATTGATAGAATATCAAATTATCCATTAATGTTGTAACTCCGGTAGGTGAAACCATCATTTTTTTTCTATATTCAGAACGCTAGAAAGCTCTTGAGTCACGATAATCTAGATATGAGAAAATTTTGCTGTAGAGTTGATATCGGATAAATCGGATTATATGAATGCTATCTTTTAAATCCTTTGATTGTAGAGTTTTCTTTTTCTTAATCTGAGGAATTTGACTGTGGTTAGTAAGCAAGATTACAGCAAATTTCGTCTTAGTGAGGTATAATATTGCGGGGTAAAATTCCCTGACTCATTATAGTAGTTTTCATTAATATAGAGTACAGAGATTTGGGTTTAAAGGAAGAAAGAAGAAGGCTTTAGTTATCTAGGAGAGAAGGAAGAAGTTTTGTAAGTCAACATGAGTGAAAACCGCTATAATTTAACGCGGAACCCGCCCCTACTATTGCAACATTTTAGGTGTTTCACGCCACTACTGGACTCTTTCATCTAATGGGTGTGCATTAGGGCGGGTTTGTTTACAGCGCTTTTCAGATGGATAAACCACATCGTCATAGCCAAAACCCTGTAGGGGCGATTTCCGTTCCGGAATACTTCGTAAACGCGTTTGCGCAGCATTCGGAACGAAATCCCCTCTACTGTGCTCTACTGAAATGAAAACCGCTGTAATCTTTGGTTGAGTATCGAAATTTCGACTAAAACCCGCCCCTACTATTGCAACATTTTAGGTGTTTCACGCCACTACAAACATCCATTAGCGTTTGCGGAGCATTCCGCAGGAAAGCTTTGCAGTTAATATTTGTACCTCATATAGAACCCATTTGGTATTTATTGTTTTATACATGATGGGGGTGGGGAGTGTGGGAAGTGTGGGGAGGGTGGGAAGATGGGAGCATTTTTATACCTTTTTCCCCTATTTTATTTCTTAATCTCCTGACTTCTGTACGGGTGATTTCCGTTTGTCATGCTCCTAAGGCAAGCGTTTACGTTTGCAGAGCATTCCGAAGGAAAGTATTCCGGAACGAAAATCACCCCTACTCCTGAGGACTGAGCCAAAAACTCGCAACAAAGCCCAAGATACCAAATGGGTTCTATACTTGGAATATACTTTCAATAATTAATAATTACCTCTCCTTAAAACGGATATAATTGAGCAAAATGATTTTTTTTTCTCCTTAAAAGGAGAGGCTTTATACCTTAATTATTCGGTAATTTGAAAACAATTTTCTCACTTGGGAATATGAGCGATCGCTCCCCAAAAATCCCTACTTATTCATCTAACAACTACAATTTTTCTCGCCTAACCATTGCTCTCCTAACTGCTGGAGAGCTATCATTACTGGTTGCACTTCTAATCCTTTCTCTGTCAAAGAATATTCAACATGGGGAGGCACTTCTGGATACACCCGCCTTGCTAACAAACCATGTTTTTCTAATTCCCTCAGTCTTAAGGTCAGGGTTTTCGAGCTAATTCCCGGTAGAGCTTCTAATAATTCGTGAGTTCGGCGATCGCCACTCAACAGCTCTTGCAAAATCAATACCGACCATTTACTACCCAATATTCCTAATACAAACTGAATCGGACAATTGTTGCTTAAACACAATATATCCCTCATTTTAACATCTGATTTGACACTTTTATTTTTAAGTTTCATTTTCTTCTAACTCTTAAAAATTTATCTTTCTTTAATAATAACCTTTACCACTGAAAAAACAAAAATTTTTACTTTTTGTAACTAAAGAATTTTTCAGACCCTATATTGCAATTACAGTAGAAAGTATTAGGATATAGATGGAGGAAAAAAAACCTCCTCTAGCTGAAAAGCTAGGATATATATAGAAATAATTCACCTTACTTATGGAGTTTAACGTTTAGGGATCGATAAGTTTGTTTTTCTTAACATCCCATAAATAAATCATTCGGTTTAACATTTTGAAAAAAAAATAAACAAAACTAAATAGTAAGCATTTCCTGACGGAATGCTGCGCAAACAGCACTCAGCTAACAGCTATCAGCCATTAATTCATTATTTTGTCAGGAGGAATTAGTCTTCAAGGAGAATTAAAAGTCCGACACGAAAAAGGTCTTCAGCTAATCTTAGTAGTTGCTTTATTCTTGACGAAAATACGAAAAGCTGAATCCTTACATTAAATAAATAAATCCTGCCTAGCAACACGGTATAAATAAAACATTGGAGAAGAAAATTATGGTGAACCTATTAGGTCAAAAAAACATAACAAAAGTAGATAAAGAAACAGCTTTTGTCCTATGGTTTGAAGAAGTAGGAATTGCAGATATTCCATTAGTGGGAGGCAAAAACGCATCCCTGGGAGAAATGATTCAACAATTAACTCCCAAAGGTGTAAACGTTCCCAATGGATTCGCCACTACAGCTTACGCATATCGGTATTTTGTCAAAAAAGCGGGATTAGAGAAAAAACTGCGAGAACTATTTGCTGACCTAGATGTAGAAGATGTCAGGAACTTACGAAAGCGGGGAAAACAAGCTCGTACTCTGATTCTTGACACCCCATTCCCAGAAGAGTTAGAATCAGCCATCGTCGCAGCATATCATCAAATGTGCGATCGCTACGGAACTTCCGCCGAATATTGCGACAAACTAGAAGGAAATTCCAAACAAGAATGTGAACGTTACACCAAAGAAGTAGATGTAGCAGTACGTTCCAGCGCAACTGCTGAAGACCTACCGGATGCCAGTTTTGCTGGACAACAGGAAACCTACCTCAACATTTACGGTGATGAAGCAGTATTAGAAGCTTGCCATAAATGTTTTGCCTCCATATTCACAGACCGCGCCATATCCTACCGTACCATCAAAGGTTTCGACCACTTTGACGTTGCCTTGTCAGTGGGCGTACAAAAAATGGTACGTTCTGACCTCGCTTCCTCCGGCGTCATGTTCTCCATCGATACTGAAACTGGATTCAAAAATGCTGCTCTTGTAACAGCAGCCTACGGTTTAGGTGAAAACGTTGTCCAAGGAGCAGTCAACCCAGACGAATACTTTGTTTTTAAACCTACCCTCAAAGAAGATTTCCGCCCAATATTGGAAAAACGTCTTGGCACAAAAGAACTGAAGATGATTTATGACATCGGCGGTTCCAAACTTACCAAAAATGTGCCAGTGCCAGTTTCCGAACGGGAAAAATATTGCATCAATGACGACGAAATCCTGCAACTAGCAAAATGGGCCTGTGTTATTGAAGAACATTATTCTCAAGTGCGCGACCATTACACGCCAATGGATATTGAATGGGCAAAAGACGGTCTCACTGGTGAATTGTTCATTGTGCAAGCGCGTCCAGAAACAGTACAATCTCAAAAATCTGGTAGCATTCTCCGTAACTTCAAACTTAAAGGTAGTAGTGATGTATTAGTTCGCGGTCGCGCCGTGGGAGAAATGATTGGGCAAGGTCAAGCTCGTGTTATTCTTGACGTGCATAAAATTGACGAGTTTATGGCAGGGGAAGTTTTGGTGACAAACAAAACCGATCCTGACTGGGAACCTATTATGAAAAAGGCTAGCGCTATAGTTACTAACCAAGGCGGGCGTACTTGTCATGCTGCTATTATTGCGCGGGAGATGGGTATTCCAGCAATAGTTGGTTGTGGTGATGCGACTAAAGTGTTGATGACTGGTCAGGAAGTGACTGTTTGTTGTGCTGAGGGTGAAGAGGGCAAGGTTTATGAGGGTATGGTGCCGTTTGAGGTGCAGGAAACTTTGTTGGGTGACTTACCTAAGACTAGGACTAAGATTTTGATGAACGTTGGCAACCCAGAGGAAGCTTTTGGTCTGTCTTCTATTCCTTGCGATGGCGTTGGTTTGGCAAGGTTGGAGTTTATTATTGCCAATCATATTAAAGCTCACCCATTAGCTTTAATTCACTATGACGAGTTGGACGATCCGTTAGTAAAACGGGAAGTTGGTAATTTGACCGGGTTGTACGAACATAAACCAGATTTCTTTGTAGATAAATTGGCGCAAGGTGTAGGTACGATCGCTGCTGCTTTTTATCCTCATCCTGTAGTGGTGCGGATGAGTGATTTCAAGAGTAACGAATATGCGAACTTATTGGGTGGTCGTCAGTTTGAACCAGGGGAAGAAAACCCCATGATTGGTTGGCGAGGTGCGTCTCGTTACTACGATCCAAAATATCGCGATGCTTATGCTTTAGAGTGTAAAGCGTTGAAGCGAGTACGGGATGAAATGGGTTTAACTAATGTGATTCCAATGATTCCTTTCTGTCGGACTCCTGATGAGGGTCGCAAGGTGTTGGCAGAGATGGAGAAAAATGGTTTGAAACGGGGCGAGAATGGGTTGCAAGTGTATGTGATGTGCGAGTTGCCCAGCAATGTGATTTTTGCCGACGAGTTTGCCCAAGTGTTTGATGGTTTCTCTATTGGATCTAATGATTTGACTCAGTTGACTTTAGGTTTAGACCGAGATTCGGCATTGGTGGCGCACATTTTTGACGAACGGAATGAAGCGGTACGTCGGATGGTGAAAATTGCTATTAAAGCTGCTAAGAAATACGATCGCAAGATTGGTATTTGCGGTCAAGCGCCTAGTGACTATCCTGAATTTGCTCGCTTCTTAGTTGAGGAAGGTATTGACTCATTGAGTTTAAATCCTGATTCATTGTTGAAGACTCTGTTGGATATTGGTAAGATGGAGGAGTCGGGTTCCGTAATGGATGACATTATGGATGTAGCAAGGGCGAAGTAATTTTACAGCGGTTTTCCTGCACGGTAGTAGGGACGTTGCATGGAACGTCCCTGCAAGGTTTTTTTATAGCGATGTAGTTGATTAAAAAGCACTGTAGTGGAACTACACAGCTAAAATAGTGCAATAGTAGGGGCGGGTTTTATCTAGAATTTTAATGCTTACTCTAAGATTTACATAAACCCGCGTAGGTGCACACCCATTAGTTGTGTCAGTCTAGTAAGTTTTTGATAATTTCTATCTTTGTCTAGAAACTAGCGATCGCTCTTTTTGTTAAACAGAGATTCTATGGGATAATATAGAATCCGATTGAATAGTCGTCATTGCGTTTCGCTCCGCGACATGTTTGCGGAGCATTCCGTCAGGAAAAAGCGCAGCTTTGCGATAGCAAGCGTCAGCGCAGCAATCTCAGGGGTGCGCGGAGATTGCTTCCTTCCACTCCGTTCCAGTCGCAATGACCCAGGCTATACTAAAAACTAGCGATCGCTCCTTTTGTTAAACATATATTCTATGAGATAATATAGAATCCGATTGAATATTCGTCATTGCGTTTCGCTCCGCGACATGTTTGCGGAGCATTCCGTCAGGAAAAAGCGCAGCTTTGCGATAGCAAGCGTCAGCGCAGCAATCTCAGGGGTGCGCGGAGATTGCTTCCTTCCACTCCGTTCCAGTCGCAATGACCCAGGCTATACTAAAAACTAGCGATCGCTCCTTTTGTCAAACATAGATTCTATCTAGTAAAAAGGAGCGATATTGTCTGTTTTTACTGATAACTGATAACTGTTAACGAAGTTCCTCTGCAAGAGGCTAACTGAAATCTATTCTTCCTCATCAAAGACTGGCGGCCAAAGTTCAGAAATGGATATTTCCCAACCAGGGAACAGTTCAGGAATGCTCAATATGTCATCCCCTGTAAGTTCAATGGGTTCTCCTGTGGGGCGATAAATTATTACTGTTTCTTCATCGGGATCGATTAATATTGCAACTTCCACCCCCAATTCAATATATTTTAGGAGTTTCTTCTTCAGAGGGGGAACTCTATCGCTTTGAGACTTGATTTCCACTGCTAGATCGGGTACCATTTCTGCAAAATAGCGGATGCTTCGTGGCAAGCGATCGGCTTTGACAAAAGAAACATCTGGTGCTTTGAGGTTGCTATCAGGTAAAATAAAACCACCAGCAGAGTCGAATACCCGTCCCAGACGACGGGGGTTTATCCAAGCATAAAGAGAAGCACTTAAACGTATGGTTATTTCGCTCGAAACAATATCTGACGGCCTCATAATTGATATTTTTCCACCTTCTAATTCTAATTGATAATCTAAACCTGCTTCATTGAATAGGGTTTGTATTATTTCTAAGTCTTTGATAGTGACATCCGACATACTTGATCAGCAATTATATGATGATAGGTTGATTTCTATTTTAGCAAAAGATTCTACATATTGAAGTTAGGCAGCAAGTGACTATCCTGAATTTGCCCGCTTCTTAGTTGAGGAAGGTATTGACTGTAAACTCTCAAAAAATTTTTTTGTATACATCAGTGAAAACTAGGTAAATTGATATCAATTTAATCAAAAAAATCAGTATTTTTATGTAAAACTCGTTTTTTTTATTGTCTATTTTGACTTTATATATTTAAGTATCAGGTTGAATAAAACCCCGCATATTATACCCCTTTATTGACTAAATCTAACTACTGTTATTACAGAAGAATTACTTAAATTTAAAAATTTAAGCGATTAAAAGTTTCTGCCTGACTAGGTTAGGAAAAAATCTAGATTCACCAATCAAAAATAATTGACATTGTAGTGTTATAGTGGATATCAATTAGTTCAAATAAGTTTCCAGTTAATTGGTCAATCCAAATTAATTATGGCACAAATTATTCCTGACAGCATTGCATCTGAAGCTAGTGCTGGTGAAAAACGTTTGTATAATATTTTATCTAGGCTACCTGATGATTTCTCGGTTTGGTATGAACCTAAGATTAATGGGCGTTATCCTGATTTTATCATTTTATCTCCCGACTTTGGCATCTTAATTATTGAAGTGAAAGGATGGTATTTTAATTCTATTTTGAAAGCTAACTCAGACTATTTTGAGATTAAATGGAGGCAAAATAATAGAGAAACAAATCAAAAACAAAAATCACCTCTAAGTCAAGGAAGAGATTATCTTTTTAAGATACTCGATCAACTAAAAGCACACCCGATTTTGACTCATAGATCGGGGAATTATCAAGGAAAATTATGCTTTCCTGTGGGTGTTGGGGCGGTGATGTCTAATATTACTTATAAACAAGCATCTGAATCTAAACTTGACCAACAGATATTACCAATAAAAAAAGTAATTTATAAAGATGAATTATTAAACTGGGAAGAAGGACAAGTACCAAATGAGAGAATTATTCAACGTTTTCAAGAAATGTTTGAAATCCAATTTAATTTTCCGAAATTAACACTCGATCAAATTACGACTATCAAAGGTTCGATATATCCGGAAATTGTGATTAGAGAGGAAAAAGCAACTCCTGATAGCGTGCCTGATAATATTCAATTTTTACCTAGTGATACTATCTTAAAAATACTCGATTTTAGACAAGAAGGATTAGCTAAAAGCATTGGAAATGGTCATAGACGTTTCTTTGGTGTTGCCGGATCGGGAAAAACATTACTATTAATTTCTAGGGCTAAGTATTTAATAAATAATAATCCTAAACTAAAAATTTTAGTTGTTTGTTTCAATGTCAGTCTTGCAGCTTATTTACGCTCCGTTTTACATCAAGATTCACAAAATCCCCAATATCAAAATATAGAGGTTACTAATTTTCATAATTGGGCTATTTCAATCACTGGTTATTCAGAAAATAAACCAGGTGAAAACTATGATAAAAAAATCGCCTAGGAAACTTTGAAACAATTATCGAACTATTCAATTGAGCAAAAATATGATGCTATTTTAATTGATGAAGCTCATACTTTTGTGCCTAGTTGGTTTAAGTGTTGTGTTAGTGCTTTAAAAGATAGTGAAAATGGCGATTTAATGATTGTTGCTGATGGTAATCAAAGTCTTTATCAACGTAGTAAATTTATATGGAAAAGTGTAGGAATTAAAGCAGTAGGTCGTCGGACAATTAGTAAAATTTTTGATTTAGATAAAAACTATCGGAATACACAACAAATCTTATCAGCAGCTTCAGAAGTTTTAAAACCAATAAATGATAGGGTTAATTCATCATTAGAACAGCAAGATATAAATTTTCCCCTAATACAACCTACCTCAGCAGTAAGGCAAGGAGAAATTCCTCAATTACATTTAGCTAGCAATTCAGAAAACCAAGACAAAAGTATAGTTAAAACTATTCAAATATTGCATAAATCAGGATTAAATTTTAATGAAATAGCGATTATTTACCGCCATAATACTAGGTTGAAATCAATCATTTCCATGATGAATCAATCTGATATACCCACTTATTGGGTGAGTAAAGATAAGAAAAGTAAAGCAAAGTATAATCTGAATTTAAAAGGAGTAAGAATAATCACTTGCGAATCGTCTTTAGGATTAGAATTTAAAGCAGTCTTATTAATTTGGTTAGAACAATTTGATGACTCTATAGGAAAAACTAAAACTGATGCTGAAATATTAGCAAGGAGAAAAATATATGTTGGGATGACTCGCGCTCAAGAATATTTGCATTTATTTTCTAATAAAAATGCCAAAATTGCTCCAGAGTTAATTAATGGTAATTATTTTGATATTATTGATGAGGGTTAAACACAATGTCTAATAATCTAATTGAACAAGCTCAACAATTTTTAAAACAGGAAAACTTTCCCGCAGCAGGCAAAATTTTTCGTCAATTTTGGGAAGAAGAAAATAATAGCTATGCTGCAAGTCGTTATTTATCTTGTTTAAGGAAAGCAGGACATCCTGGTGCTGCCATCAGACAAGGAAAAAAAGCTAAGGAACAATTCCCGGATAACAATTATATTAAAAGTGAATTAATTTGGGCTTGTTATGACAGAGATATTAAAAAATTTGCAGCAGAAGAAAATTTATATGATTTGATAAAATCAGCCATCAATATTTTAAGTCTTCAACCAGAGAAATTGCCAAAAGAATTAACAGTTATGGCTGTTGTTAAATTAGCAAAACAAAAAGAAGAATGGCAGATAGTATCAGAATGGTGTGATAAATTAGAGCCGCAAATGATGGATAACACCACAATGAATGGCAAGGGAAAATCTAAACAAGAACAATGGTTTTTTGCTAAAGTTAAAAGTTTAGTTCAATTAGAATTATGGAAAGAAGCTCGTTCTTGGGCATTAGAAGCTATCAAGTTATATCCAAAAGAAATTCATTTTTATCGTTGGGCTGCTTTAGCTTTAGGATATCAAGGAAAAGTCAAACAAGCTATTAATGAATTAGAAAAGATAATTTCAACCAAAATAGTAGAATGGTATATATTCCAAGATTTAGCAAATTTTTATTCCAGTTTAAATCAACTAGAGCAAGCAATTAGTTGTAGTTGTCGTGCTGCTTTAGGATCAGGAGAATATAAAGCAAAAGTTACTCTCTACATGAATATTGCTCAACTAAGTTTAGATACAGGAAATATAGAAATGGCTGTCAGAAATATTGAACTATCTAAAGCTATTCGCGAACAGGAAGGATGGAAAATTAAAGAAGATTTACAAAAGGTAGACTTTAAAATACACCAAGAGTTAGAAAAATCTCAAAAGACGATTGAATGTGAAAGTAGAAATATTAATTACCTAGTTAAATTATGTCAAAAAGACTGGAAAAAGCAGGCTTATTACAATCTGCCTCAAGAAAGCGGAATTATTAATTATTTACCCCAAGATAAATCTCATGGTTTTGTAATTACCGATGATGGTAAACGCGTTTTCTTTTTACAGAGAGATTTACCACCTTATTTGAGAAAAGAAAAGTTAAGAGTATATTTTAATTTAGAAAAAACTTGGGATAGAAAACATCAAAAACAATCATTTAAAGCTGTTAATTTCTCTAGTTCATAAATATCTAATATTACTCAGCCTAAATAACCTCTAATAATAACCATATTTATAGCAGTTTTTATGTGAGTAAACCACAGTACAGACTTGCCATAGAACCTCTCTGCAAAGGTTGTCGTCTGGACTGGGTTTACCTATCTGAAAAAGGCTATAATTTTTGCTAACAATTCTCTGAATAATAAGGAGGAAGAAATGAGATTTATTAATCCTAAAACTGATTTCAAGAAGAAAAACAAAAATTTGTTTATAATGACGAAATAAAATTAGTATTTCTGGAACTAAGAAAATTCCAGAAATCAAACGAATTAACTATTCATCTGAGATGACAACAAAAATTGTGTAAAATTCTCAAAAAACTCAGCCTTAGATAAACTACCATCCTGGTTAACATCGCTGACTTTCCAGAAACTTTCAATCTCTTGCTCAGTATAACCAAGCTTCTTAAACTTAGATTCAATTTCAGACATTTCTAAAATACCATCTTTATTGACATCAATCTCTTCAAAAACTTGCAGTATATAATCCTTAAAAAGTGCCTGAGAAAAAGCCTGACAAAGCCCCTTTTCAATTACATCTAAAAACGAACTTTTTTGAGTTTCGGTCAACCAAGGGTCCAGAACCGTAAAATATCACGCTATGTGACGTTTTATATCAGTTTTATGAAGCAGCAGTTGATAATTTTTTAATATAAAAATGGTATAAACTTGATGATAATAATTCTCCTAGTATTGAAAACCAAATGAATATCCAAAAAGTTGCAATTGTTGGAGCTGGTTTAATGGGTCATGGTATTGCTCAAGAATTTGCTTGTGCAGGATATGAAGTATATTTACCGAATAATTAATTATTTATTAATTAAATAATTGTGGTTTAAAGCCTCCCCTTGGATAGGGGAAAAAAAGAAATGATATTTCCCAATCTTCAATCAAGAACGGTTTTAACCAGAGGTAATTATCAATTATCAATTATCAATTAATGAAATGACCTCACGGAAAAGACTCTCGAACAGGCAATGAGCAATATCAAGGTAAACCTCCAGATGCTCATAAAAGCTGGACTAATGACTCAAGATCGGATGGAGTTAGGTTTAAAACAAATCCATCCCGGAACACAACTCAAAGATATTGTTACAGATGTCGATCTGGTAATTGAAAGCGTATTCGAGAATCTAGAAATTAAACAGACCGTTTTTCAGGAACTAGACAAATTTTGTCCAGAACATACGATCTTCGCCAGTAATACTTCCACATTAATGCCAAGTCAGCTTGCATCTGCAACCCAAAGACCGGATCGGGTTCTTGTTACCCACTACTTCAACCCCCCATATTTGCTCCCACTTGTCGAAGTTGTCAGAAATTCAGAAACCTCCGATAACACCATTACAACAATCATCGATCTTTTGACAAAAATTGGGAAACGTCCAGCTCTCATCCAGAAAGAAGCTCCAGGATTCATTGGCAACCGTCTTCAAGGCGCCCTAATTCGGGAAGCATTGTCAATTGTGAAACAAGGTATTGCTAGTCCACAAGATGTAGATATTGTGGTCAAGAACGGTTTTGGACGACGTTTAGCAAATGCTGGTGTCTTTGAGATATTTGAAATCGCAGGTTGGGATTTAATCTTGGCAATTTGGCCATACCTCATTCCTTACATTGAAAATTCCATTGAAACACCATCATTACTCCAAGAGAAAGTCGATACAGGTGAGCTTGGCCTGAAAACGGAAAAAGGTTTCTATGACTGGACTCCAGAATCATCAGAGGCTTTAAAAAAACGACTTTCTGATGCTTTAATTAAGATTGCTCAATGGTCATAAGTATCTAGGTTAAATTAACCTAACATTTAGAACTTTAATTTTTAAGTCTCAAATGTAATTTTTGCGAACAATTTTCTGGACAGGATTTGGAAAATATGTTGTAGGGAATAGGGAATAGGTAAAAAAAATCAAGTATTTTTCTATTTTAATCGATCATTAAGCAAATATAGCAGTCGCCATTACTGGCGCGAACATTCTCAAATATAGTCACAGCAAAAATTTAACTTCAGCCTTCAACCTTCAGCCTTCTGACTTCAGTTATGAAGCCAGTGTTTGTTCTGTTAGGATAGAACGCCAAATACAGGACTTACGCAGTACCGCTGTATTTAGTATGGGCGTATGCCATTTGCCCCTACGGGTGCTGCATTATTTAGTATTTTGCGTAAGTCCTGAAATATTCTTGTAGGGACGTTCCATGGAACGTCCCTACTTTTTTTCGGAGTAGTCTAGTAAGTAATGAATCACCAACTACATCTTCATAGTTACAGTCTTAATCTCTGTATACTGCTGTAAAGCATACTCACCTTTCTCCCTACCAATACCAGACTGTTTAAAACCACCAAACGGTGCAGCAGCATCAAACACATCATAACAATTTACCCAAACAGTACCTGCTCGCAGTCTATGAGCTACAGTATGAGCCTTACTCACATCTTGTGTCCATACACCAGCAGCCAAACCATAAATCGTATTATTTGCTCGTTCTACCAGGTCATCAATATCCTTAAACTTAATAATGCTCATCACCGGACCAAAAATTTCTTCTTGAGCAATTTTCATATCATCTTGCACGTCAGCAAATACAGTTGGTGCAATAAAATAACCGCGATCGCCAACTCTTGAACCACCGCATAACATCTGGGCACCATCCTGCTGACCAGACTCAATATAACTCATCACTTTATTAAACTGTTCTTCATCAACTTGAGGCCCTTGTTCCACACGTTCAGCAAATGGGTCGCCTACCATCCGGCGTTTTGCCCGTTCTACACTCTTGGCAACAAAATCATCATAACATTTCTCTTCTACAAACAGACGAGAACCCGCACAGCAACACTGACCTTGATTGAAGAATAAAGCAAAATGGGAGCCTTCAATAGCCGCATCCATATCCGCATCGGCAAACACTATATTCGGACTCTTGCCACCGAGTTCTAAAGTCACCCGCTTTAAGTTACTCTTGGCAGCAGCTTCCATGATTAAATGACCGACTTCTGTCGAACCAGTGAAAGCAATTTTATCAATATCGTTATGGTGAGAAATGGCAGCACCAGCAGTTGGGCCGTAACCAGATAACATATTGATTACACCAGGAGGAAAACCAGCTTCCACCGCCAACTCTCCCACCCGAAAAGCTGACAATGGTGTTTGTTCGGCAGTTTTCATTACTAATGTATTACCCATTGCCAATGCTGGGGCAAGTTTCCAAGCTTGCATTAATAAAGGGAAGTTCCAAGGAATAATTTGACCGACAACTCCTACTGGTTCGTGGCGAGTGTAGCAGAAATAGGGGCCATTGAGGGGAATAGTTTTGCCTTGAACTTTGTCCGCCCATCCTGCATAATAGCGATAACAGGCGATCGCCAAAGGTAAATCTGCACTGAGAGAGTCTTTGAGTGGTTTACCATTATCCAGGGTTTCTAACCTTGCCAACTCTTCTATATTTTCTTCCATCAAGTCTGCTAACTTATATATAAGTTCACCTCGTTTGGTAGCAGACATTTTTTGCCAGTCACCACTGGTAAATGCTTTGCGGGCTGCTATTACAGCTTTGTCTACATCAGGTGCATCTGCTTCTGCAACGTCACAAATAACTTCTCCTGTTGCAGGGTTAATAGTTTCAAACCGTTTCCCAGAGGCACTTTCTACCCACTCGTTATTAATTAATAGTTTGGTTTGGCCAATTTTAACCTTTTGTTCTGGTATTGTAGTAGTTACCATAAATTTTTCTATTACTTTGTCGTGAATATAACCTTTTTATCTCTTCGTAGTCTTTATGTCTAAAAAACTTTAGAA
Organism: Dapis hubbardiae BLCC-M172; assembly: GCF_050016015.1. NCBI lineage: Bacteria > Bacillati > Cyanobacteriota > Cyanophyceae > Oscillatoriales > Microcoleaceae > Dapis > Dapis hubbardiae. The sequence goes on along the minus strand of NZ_JBNHEQ010000298.1, from coordinate 14,636 downwards.
ATTTTTAACAAAAAAAATATATAGAAATGTGGGTTTATACTGATATAATTTCGAGTTGAATAGTTATAATTAAACACCGTAGTAAGGCTTTAGTACATTAAATATTTATCTTAGGGCTAGAGCAATTCTACCGGTAAAGAAGCAGAAGCAAAATAATTTGGAGCGCACCATTTTTGTAATTGGAACAGTCATTTCAGTTATCAGTTATCAGTTATCAGTTAACAGTACCTCTGGCTAAACCCAGAGGCTTGAAATACTGAAGTTAATTTTTTTTCATCCCCTTAAAAAGGGAGGCTTGAGACCTGATTTTTTGGTCAAGAAGAGATCGCAGCAGCTAGTAGCAGTGTAGATTTACTTATTAGTGCTGTTTCATCAGAAGTTGATTGGGATAAAGCTTTTAGTTTATTAGCAAAGAACGGCGTTTTCTGTTTAGTTGGACTTCCTGTTTCGATGTTATATCATGTCCGCTAGCATCAGTATTGTATAGCAAAGGTAGGGAACACTTAACTGGGAACAGGGAACAGGTAGCAAGGCTTAATATCAAGCAAGAAAAAAACTTAAATTTCCTGTAAATATTTACGCTTGGGTTTACACAAACGATATAAAGGGACATGATGTTAAATATACCTTTATTACCTTGAGTTTTCGATCAAAAAGCTGTTGTGGGTAGTGTAGTTGGTGGACGGCGTTTTATGACAGAAATGTTGGAGTTTGCAGCCATTCATCAGATTAAGCCAATGATTGAAACTATGCCTATTTCTCAAATTAATGAAGCAATGGATAAGGTATTAGCAAATAAGGCTCGTTATCGGAATTGTTTTAACTTCTGAATAGAAAAGATTTATCAAATTTCTATATGGTGTCATATATGATCCGGGTAATTAGTTATCGTATTGCTTAGGAGTCAGGAGTCAGGAGTCAGAATTCATAATTCAGGAGAAAGAAACAATTTGAATAGTATGAATTTTTCAATTTAGTATTCAATAGAAAACCTGTATTAAGAGGAAGTAATTTTACGATTACTATATAATATCATGTCCGGTTAAATAGTTATAAATAAAAAGGGAGGAGTCAGGAGTCGTAGGGGCGTTTCATGTCGCGCAGCGAAACGGCCGTTAGCTTCGCATAACTATCGTTAACGCCCCTACAGGAGGGAAGAGGGAAGAGGGGATCAAAAAAGTATATGCATGAGAAAGTTTTTTTGGTCGCGTAAGCGGAACGGAGTTCTATCACGCTCTTATCCGGACATGATATAACCGGATTTTATATCAAACAGTAGGGACGCTCCATAGAACGTCCCTACATGATTTTTCAAATTAAAAGCTAACTGCTAAAAGATTTTTAATGACCTATCCCTACATACTGAAAACCAGCAGCTTCTAACTCTTTGCGATCGCAGAAATTACGACCATCAACAAACAAATTATGCTCCATCGACTTTGCCATCTTGCCATAGTCTAATTTCTCAAACTGTTTCCAGTCTGTCACCAACACCAAAGCATCACAACCATCAGCAAGTCTTTCTGGGTCAGTCTCAACTACTACACCTGTTAAACCATGACGCATACCAGACTGAGAAATGATTGGGTCATAAGCTTTCACCTTAGCACCCAACCTGTTCAACTCTTGAATCAAATCTAGAGAAGGTGCATCCCGCATATCATCAGTATCAGGCTTAAACGTCAAACCTAATAACCCAATAGTTTTACCCTTAAGAATTTTCAAAGACTGCTGCAACTTGTCCACCGCTATCATCCGTTGATGCTTATTCACCTCAACTGCTGCTTTTAATAAGTTTGCTTGACAACCATAGTCATCAGCAGTATGAACTAAAGCAGAAACATCTTTCGGGAAACAGGAGCCACCCCAACCAATACCAGCTTGTAAAAACTTATTACCAATGCGAGAGTCTAACCCAATACCCTTAGCAACCTGAACTACATCTGCACCCACGCGATCGCAAATATTAGCAACCTCATTCACAAAACTAATCTTAGTTGCTAAGAAAGAATTAGCAGCATATTTAATCATCTCTGCCGAGTTCAAATCTGTAATTACCACTGGCACTGGTGGTAGAGACTGGTCGTCACCATACTTGCGTTCGACTAAAGGTGCATAAAGCTCCTGCATCATATCTAACGCCTTTTGACTATTACTTCCCAACACAATTCTGTCTGGGTTAAAAGTATCAAAGATGGCAGAACCTTCACGCAAAAACTCTGGGTTACTAACTACATCAAATTCTGCTTCAATATCTGTACCAGTTCCCCCTTCTTCTTTTTTACGTTCCTCAACCCCATCTAAAACGATCCTCCGTACCCAGTCACCAGATCCAATAGGTACAGTTGATTTATTAACAATCACTTTGTAACCTGTAGTCAAATGAGCGCCTATACCCTTTGCCACCGCTTCCACATAGCGAGTATCACTTTCCCCTGTAGGTAGTGGAGGAGTACCAACAGCGATAAATAAAATATCACCATGATTGACTCCTGCTTTTAAGTCAGATGTAAACTCTAGCAACCCGTCTTTAGTGCTACTTTGCATTAGTTCAGACAAACCCGGTTCGTAAATTGGAGACTGTCCTGATTTTAACAACTTGACTTTTTCTTCGTTATTATCTATGCAAATAACATGATGTCCTGTATGAGAAAGACAAACTCCTGTAACTAAGCCAACGTAACCAGTACCAATAACGCAAACACGCATATTTATATCCTCAAAATTTTTAACACAAAAATGGATAATTAATAATTAATCCCTAGAGGTTTAAAGCCTCTCCTTATCAATGGATAATTGATAATTAATTCATTATCTAGACAGTGTAAAGTTATAGGAATAACTATTGCTAGCTAAGACTTTCAGTTATCTAAAGGTTAGAAACTTTACTATTCAGAAATTTAGGTGCTGTAAGCATTTTCCAGTAGGACTTTCAGTCTTAAAAGCAATCATTTTCTTAGAATAACTTTGTACTCTCCAATCATTATCAATTAATAAATAATTATCCATTATTCATTATCCATTATCAATTCATTAGATTTCCGTACTTGATTCAATCCTCTTCACCAATGGATAATTGATAATCTCTAATTGATAATTAGATCTAGTTTTCATTATCCATTATTCATTGCACCGCTCAACTAAACTCAAACTTACTCAAAAATCTGAAAACTTAGTTGTTCGTAGTGGATCGATCGCTACAGGGTTAAACGGCAAACCCTTTATTCCTTGGTCAAAGACATCAGGAATTACTTTTTTAATTATATTCAATGACCCATTTACATCTGCATTTAATGATTTATTTTCCCTGGTTTTATACAACCCTCTTGTTACTCTTTTTCCACTAAATTTCGTTTTTTTATCTCCATATTTCGGTAAATTATCCCCATCTAAACAGCTCGATTGAGACGTATAAGATTCTTCTGTAATTATTACTTTTATTCCTCTTAGTTGGGCTTTATATGTTAACATCTCTATCAACCTACAATGAGGGATGTTCACAAATTGTTGATTGTTCTTTTTTCCTGATTTTATTTCTTGTTTCCAGGTCTGGTTATGCCCGATAATTAAGATTCCTATTTCATGCTTAATGCACCAATCTATTACTCTTTTACTGGCTGTATGGAGATAATTTTCTACTCGACAATTTCGTTTGTGAGTTAATTTTTTTAATCTACGATAATTACTTTGATTGTGGTTGGTTTTTAATTGAGATTGTAAACAAGAGCGCTGTTTATTATAAAATGTATTAATCGCTTTTAATGGTTTGCCTTTAATCAAAAGAGGTGCAGTTCCTGTTTGATTTGTCGTTACAGCCATTAAATTATTTACGCCTACATCTACTCCTGCTACTTGTTGATTTTTTGTGGTTTCCTCCGATTTTTCATAGACTATTTCTATTATGTAACAGCTACTTTTGGGGACGATTCTGGCCTCTATTATTTCTGTCTGTGAAGTGAGAATTTTTATTTCACTCATCGACAGATGACAAATTCCTTTTTTTAAGGCTTTGCGCGTAAATTGATTCATCTGGATATGGCAGAATATTTCGGCATGCATGTCTTATGTTTATATTTAGGAATTTTCGGTTTTCCTAAAAATTTACTAGGCTGTTTTTTCCATTCTTTTAAAGCAGAAAAATAACCAGTCCAACATCGATCTAATCTGCTAATAATTTGCTTACTTACCTTGGTAGGTAAAGCTTGATAATCAGAACTTTTAGATACCTGGTGATACAGTTCAGTAAAATTTAATTTCTTTTTATTAGTAAAGAAATATTGACGATAATAATAGTTAGCTAAATTAAACAGATTTTTAGACAAAAAAGCCTTGTGGTCAATTTCAGACCAAAAAGGATGGTTTTTCGTGATGACATGACGTTCAACTAGCTTCATACATTAATTGTAGCTGATAGCGACTCAAATAAAGACAACTGAACAAACTTACCCATTTTAGTTTAATAGCTCTAGTTATAAGTAAGTTTGAGGAACTTTAGACAATTTTTCGCTTTCTGTATTTACCAAAAAATGAGGTCTTTTGAAGGGGATAAAAAAATATTCAATTCAGTATTTCAAGCCTCCGACTTGAGTCGGAGGTACTGATAACTGTTAACGTCAGCGTTAGCGCTGCTCCTCTGGAAGAGGCAGCACCTCTGTTTGCGCAGCATTCCGCAGGAGGCTAACTGTTAACGTAGTTCCTCCGCAGGAGGCTAACTGAAATGACCCCTTTTAGCTTTTTGGCGGTTCATTTTTGAGCCGCTCTTGAAAATCCTCTATAGTCAATTTTAACCCTTCTTCGAGAGGAACAGTAGGCTCCCAACCCAAATATTTTTTCGCACGAGTAATATCTGGTTGTCGTTGTTTTGGGTCATCTTGTGGCAGAGGTTTATATGTTATCTCTGCATCTGGATTAACCATTTCTTGAATTTTCTGAGCTAATTCTAGTATTGTATACTCTCCAGGGTTCCCTATATTAACTGGTCCGATAAAATCTTGATTCATTAACCGGATAAACCCTTCTACCAAGTCTGAAACATAACAGAAACTCCTGGTTTGGGAACCATCGCCATAGACTGTTAATGGTATTCCTTTTAAGGCTTGTGCGATAAAGTTACTAACAACTCGACCATCATTTTCTAACATTCTTGGTCCATAAGTATTATGAGCAAAAATACTGTAACTTCCCCCTATAAAGTTCTCATAATTTGGCACGGAGAAATCGTAGACATAATCATCTATTTCAAATTCTTCCATACTTTCTATTTTTGCCCAGATAATATCACCTGTAGTTTGGGCTGATATTTTCTGCTGAATGTTAGACAAATTCTGGATATTGTTATCTTCTAATCCCTCTACTATTATCCGGTAAATTTGTTCTTCTTGTTCTTCTGTTTCTGAAACATCTGCTACTAATCCAAACTTAGCGAGAATCAATACTAACTTTTCAGCAACTAACTGACTATCACTATTAAATTCAAAGATTGAATTTCTTTGATTTTCTAGATTTTTACCTTCAGCAAATCCCTGTAAAAAGCTAATTAACTGTTTTTGAGGAAGTTGTAAAATCCAATTAGGAATATCTTTTTCTGTCTTCCCAAAATTCAACCCATCTCTAATTAAATCAACCAGGATTTTTGACTCAATACTTATATATCCTGCTTCATTAATTTCCGACTTACAGTCAAATATTCTTTCTATTACTTCTATTACTTTTGCTAGTTTCTCAGCTTCTCCTTTGAGCAACAGTTTATCTTGTACAAAACTTCCTTTAGCTACATAAAACCCTAATAACCATAAAAATTCTTCTATATTGCCGATACAATTTTTAACTGCTTTTGTAGATGAGTAGCAAACTTTTTCTTTTTCCGATAGAGGAAGTTCTAAATATTCCCATAGATGCCAAGGAATTTGATTTTTAGCTTCGTAGTTTTTCAGTGTGGAATAAAGTTGACTAGGATTTAAACCTTTTGCCAATAAATACTCCCGAATTTTATCTCCATATTTTTCTAGATAGGAAATTGTTTCTTCACTTTCTACAGATATTTCTTCTTTGTTTAATATCTTATCTGTAATCTGGAATGGTTGTAAAGGCTGTTCCAAAAAGCTGATATAACTGGGAACTCCTATTTCATCTCCCACCTTTAATTCATTTCCAAAAGCTGCTTGAGGTTTATTATTTTCATCCCTAGTAAATAAACTATGATCTTCTGTAATTTTTATCTCCTTACCCCAAACAGTTTTTATCTTAAAACCTTTCTTCTTGACGTGATGTTTCCAAATTGCAGAAATTGGTTTAATTACTGTTTGAGAATTTTCATCAAAACAAGGCACTGATACATTTGATATATCCCCATTAATTCTGTCATAACATTCAGCAAAAGTTTCATAATGAAGCTCTTCACCAATGTAATAAAGTACCTTTTGGTCTCCAGTCAAACTGTTAAAAATTCTAACTACTCGAATATCAACATTATTTTGACGATGGTAATCAAATGCCAAAGTTTCCGCTACTCGCTTGCCCTCGTCATAACACGATCGAATACCAATACAATTAACATTACCTCTATACTCTTCTGTTTGAGGATGTACATCCGGGTCTCCATATACCTCAGATGTGGAAGCCAAAAAGAATCTTGCTTTTACTCTTTTGGCTAACCCCAACATATTCAATGTCCCCATCACATTTGTTTTAATTGTCTTGACAGGGTTGTACTGATAATGTATAGGACTAGCAGGACAAGCTAGATGATAAATTTGATCTGCTTCTAATCTAATTGGTTCAGTAATATCGTGGCGAACTAATTCAAAATAGGGATGATTCAACCACTTATAAATATTGCGTTTAGTTCCTGTGTAAAAATTATCGAGACAGAGGACTTCATGGCCTTGTTCCATTAATCTATCGATGAGATGAGAACCAAGAAAACCCGCGCCACCTGTTACTAATATTCTCATTATTGCCAAAGAACTAGGATTATAATTTGTTGTGGTTTTCAATGGATAATTGAATAACCACATTAAATTCAATCATACACTAACAAAGTCTTGCTCTGAAATACTTTGTACCGTTAGCTTATCAAATCTTAAAAAAAACTACTTTCTTTCACTGGTGTTGCACAATCTAGATAATAATTATAAATATTTACCCTCTTTCACTACTTCTGTTCCTATTAGACATCTCCAGAAAAGAGGGAAAAGGGAACAAAGTCTTGCTCTGAAATACTCTGTAAAGCTAGCTTATCAAATCTTTAAAAAACTACTTTCTTTCACTGGTGTTGCACAATCTAGATAATAATTATAAATATTTACCCCCTTTCACTACTTCTGTTCCTATTAGACATCTCTAGAAAAGAGGGAACAGGGAACATATAACAGGTAACAGTGAGAAATAATTGACAATTTCTAGATCAGAATTGATTTTATTTTTCATTGTTGGAGATATCTATTAAGAACGAAACACTCCGTAGGGACGTTGCATGCAACGTCCCTACCTTAAAAACTCAAATCATACCCATACTTCAGCAATTCCCTTTGATTATTAATCTAATCGCAAAACTGCCATAAAAGCTTCTTGTGGTACATCAACTGTACCTAATGACTTCATTCGTTTTTTACCTTTGGCCTGTTTTTGTAGTAATTTTTTCTTACGGCTAATATCCCCACCATAACATTTAGCTAAAACGTCTTTCCGTAAAGCAGGAATATGCTCACTAGCAATAACTTTAGCGCCGATGGATGCTTGAATTGGTACTTTAAATTGATGACGGGGAATTAATTCTTTCAGCTTTTCTGCCAAAGCACGACCTACCCCATAAGCCTTATCCTTATGTACGATTACTGCTAAAGCATCCACTGGTTCAGCATTAATCATAATATCCAACTTCACCAAAGGATTCTCACGGTAGCCTATAAGATGATACTCCATACTAGCATAACCACGAGACCGAGATTTCATTTGGTCGAAAAAATCTGTCACTACCTCTGCTAAAGGTATTTCATATATTAAAGTAGTTCTACCCTGAGCAAGATACTTCATGTCCTTAAATACACCCCGTCGTGATTGACCCAACTCCATTAATGTCCCTACATATTCTTCTGGGGTAATCATTTCTACTTGGACATAAGGCTCTTCGATTTTTTCTCGATAATTAGGCTCTGGCAATAAGTTTGGGTTATCAACTAGGATTACTTCTCCTTGATTAGTAGTTACTTGATAAACTACTGATGGAGATGTGACAATCAAATCTAAGTTATATTCTCGCTCTAATCTTTCCTGGACAATTTCCATGTGGAGCAGTCCTAAAAAGCCACACCGAAATCCAAAACCCATAGCGCTTGATGTTTCTGGTTCATAAGACAAAGCTGCATCATTAAGTTTGAGTTTGTCTAATGCCTCTCGCAAATCTGGGAACTGGTCAGCATCGGTGGGAAATAATCCACAAAATACCATAGGTTTAGCTTCTGTGTAACCAGGTAGAGGAGCTTTTGCTTGTTTTTTGGCCAGAGTAATTGTATCTCCTACTCTGGCATCTTCTACTGCTTTGATAGCTGCTGAGAAATAACCTACTTCTCCTGCATGGAGTTCTTTTACTGGTTTTTGGGTAGGGGAGAGAACTCCTAAGTCATCTATGTCATATTCTTTTCCTGATGCCATAAGTCGGACTCGATCGCCTTTAGCAATAGTCCCATCCATGACTCGGAAATATACGATGACCCCTCGATATGGGTCATAATAACTATCAAATATTAAGGCCCGTAATTTTTCATCAATAGTATCTTGTGGTGGTGGTACTAATTGAACTATGGATTCTAGAATTTCAGGAACTCCTATTCCTTCTTTGGCAGATGCTAAAATTGCCCCCGAACAATCTAGGCCAATTATATCTTCTATTTCTTGTTTAACTCTATCTGGTTCTGCTCCAGGAAGGTCAATTTTATTTAAAACTGGAATAATTTCTAGGTCATGTTCCAAAGCTAGATATACATTAGCTAAGGTCTGAGCTTCTACTCCTTGGGAAGCATCTACTACTAATAAAGCACCTTCACAGGCTGCTAAGGAACGGGATACCTCATAAGAAAAATCTACATGACCAGGCGTGTCGATTAGATTTAATACATACTCTTTACCATCTTTAGCGCTATAATCCATGCGGGCAGCTTGTAGTTTAATTGTGATGCCACGCTCCCTTTCTAAGTCCATTGTGTCTAGGAATTGCTCTTTCATTTCACGATCTGCCACTGTGCCAGTTGCTTGTAGGAGGCGATCGGCTAGGGTTGATTTTCCATGATCGATATGAGCAATGATTGAAAAGTTACGAATGTGAGATACAGGAACTTTTGTCATACTTTTGTTAATAATTTGAGCTTCCGTGTTTTTCTTATGGTCTCGGTAAAATATATCTATTTTCTTAACATATTTTAATTATTGAAGTCGCACTCAGTAGTTAGCGGTTAACCTCTTCCTATCCCCTGGGGATGGGTCATGCTCCGCAAACATTTTGTCTAGCAAAACAGCTCTCAAGGTAGAATAATGGCGGATGCTAACCCATATCTAACCTACACCACTAATTTTTCGCTCTAACCATGGAAGACTTAAACCCAGCGATTTTAGCTAATAGCTGATGGCTTGTTAAATTTCTGGCCTTCCTTCATTTCTGTTCGAGTCACTGTTAAAAATCAAATATATTACTCGTAAATATGTATAAGATTATTTTCTGGTTTGACAAATCAATCTTTATGTGGTATTTTTACGAAAATATCTTTAAACGTAAATCATAAAAATACAAATTCATCATATTCCTTAAGTTAAATTAGTTAGTAGATATTAGTATATTATAGAAGTCTTCTAAATTTAGGATTGTCTTATTATGAATGAGCCTAAAGTTGATCGGCAAAAGTCTCTGGAGAAAGTCGAATTATCTATAAGTATAGACCCTAGGTTATTAGATCAAGTTAAGCATTTAACAAATGACCCTAGCAAAGTAATTGAAAGTGCCCTTCGTCAGTGGTTGAGAGGAGGACTGCCAGAAGATGAGTTAGCTCTAACCCTTCAGAGAAATCCCCCGATTCCTCCAAGAGGGGAATGGAATGATTAAAGTTTAAGCTTTTCTAAGTTTTCTAGTCTGTAATAATTGTGATTAATATTAATTAGATTATTTTAAAATTTGAGTGGGATGAGACTGATTTAGAAAATGGTAAATTATCTAAAGATTAGGATTAATTCACTCAATCTTTCATATAGTTAATTATTGATAAAAAATAATCTTGCGTCATTGTGCAATCCTAAACAATTATAGTTGCTATAGTGTCAAGAGAAATTAGTAAATAAAAAGATAACTATTGGTAAAAATTAATTTAGTGAGATAAAGTTATAATAATTTGAAGAATGTCAAAATATACTCCTTTGGGCGTAACTTATTATTCTTTACTGGGACTCCAACCAAAAGCATCTAATCAAGAAATTAGAAGAGCATATCGGGAATTAAGTAAGCATTATCATCCAGATACTACAGATATGCCACCAGCACTCGCCACTGCTAAATTCCAGCAAATTAATGAAGCTTATGCTACTTTAGTAGACTCCGAAAGAAGATTAGAGTATGATAAAAAGATTAGGCATTTATATATAAATGATTTTGAGGAAAGAGTTAACTTCAGCACTCATGTATCCCGTTCACAATGGAGAAATTTATCTAGTTACTTAGACCCTACAGATAGACCATTATCTGCGGGTGAATTATTTGCCCTATTGATTATGGGTCTTGCTCTCCTTGGTTGTTTGGTAATAGCTATTATTATAGGTCTCATGCGTCCTGAGTTAACTATCCAACCTATCGAACCACCAGGAATTTAAGTTATATATCTAGGCTTGATCTAGCATCCTTATGATAATTTTCTAATTCCATCAAATTTAGACTAGTTCGACCTGAAATTAATCAAAATATCCCAATTAAATTAAAAATTATAGAAGTTTTCATAATTCGTAAAAGATAGTAAGGAGATTTCATGGAAGATACCTAGTATTGCTACTGTTTTATATTAATTTAGTTAGTATCGTTTGTGTAAAAACTCAAGAAATATCTACCCTCCTAGGTTTAAAGTTTTTCCTGCTTTATTAGAACTTCTGACTTATGACTTGACCTCCACTATAACAATACCGATGTACCAGACTTGATATTAATTTTGTGGTTCATCCATGCCAAAACCGCTATATAATTAAGAGAGTATCAGAAAAATCGGCGTTGCTGAGTGGTAATGATTTTTATATTAAGTATCAACGAAAAACATAAGTTTTCCGATGTTACCTTCAGCTACTCACCATTACATTTCAGCAACGGCGAAAAATCTAGATATTTTTTGTTGTTTTGTAGAAATAAAAGAAATGGATCTTCCTAACCCAGATACTCCCTTATATAATCATCCTCTACCGAAAATTGAGCAATGGCTTCAAGAAAATGGCTGCCAACAAAATTCGGAAAAATTGCACTGTTGGTGGGTTGAAAGACCAGCTTGGAAAGCAGAGTTATTACTTGAAATAGATCAACTTACTGTACGTTATGTAGATGCAGGTATTGATGGTACTGATATTCAACGCTCTTTTAAATATTCCTTGGCTCGGCAGGATCTTGAAGCAGCAATCTTTTCCGGACCTTAGTTTCACTTCAATCAATCAGATTTTGCCAAATCTACGTTCACGTTGCTGATAAGCGGATAAAGCACGATGAAATTCAGGACGATTAAAGTCAGGCCAAAATGTCTCAGTTACATAAATTTCTGAATAAGCAATTTGCCAAAGTAAAAAATTACTAATTCGCATTTCCCCACTGGTACGAATTAATAAATCTGGATGAGAAATGCCAGTAGTATAAAGATATTGCTCAAAAATTTCTTCATTAATTTCTTCAGGTTTGAGCAGACCTTTTTCTACTTGAATGGCGATCGCTTGACAAGCTTGTATAATTTCTTGACGTCCCCCATAATTAGTAGCTACAGTAAACTTAATTCCCTGATTTGGCCTCGTCGTTTCCATTGAGTTTTTAATCTCAGCTTGTAAAGACAGAGGCAAAGAACTTAAATTACCAACAAATCTAATTTGAACATCTTCTGCCATCATCTCTTGTAGCTCTTGACGCAGAACTCTTTCAAACAAAGTCATTAAAAAATTAACTTCCTCTAGAGGTCTGCCCCAATTTTCACTAGAAAAAGCATAGGCAGTTAAGGCTTCTATACCCCAATCTCTACAGCATCGTAGTAGATCCTTCAGCGCCTCTACTCCACGCCTATGACCCATAATGCGAGGTAAACCACGATCTTTTGCCCAACGACCATTGCCATCCATAATCACAGCTACATGGTTAGGCAACCTTTCCGGTTTCAAGTCAACAGGTAAATCTTGTAAACAAGTTCCTTGATTCATCTTTTCTTTCGAGGAGCTGATGGACTTTGACGAAGTACCCATGAAATTAATCTCGATCCTTTTGATCCTATTTGACGTCCCAGACTAAGTATAGGGATTGAATTTGTATTTTTTTCACTACCGGATAGAAATAGACGTTCTTCTAATAACTCCTTTAGTTTATTACCTGTTAAAGGCCGATTCAAAGTTCCTTTTTCTGCTAGAGAAATAGAACCAGTTTCTTCAGATACCACTATACAAAGGCATTTTTCTACTTGTTCTGTAATTCCCATAGCCGCTCTATGACGAGTCCCTAGTTGTCTGGAAGCTATTCTTTCAGAGAGTGGTAGAATCACACCAGCCGACATAATCTTGCGTTCTCTAATTAGAACTGCTCCATCATGTAATAAAGTTTTTGGCTGAAAAATAGTTTGTAATAGCTCCTTAGAAAGTTCAGCATTTAACTTTACACCAGGTACAGAAAAATCTCTTTCATCAATAGGTCCATCTGTTTCTATAATTAACAAGGCACCTATACGATTTTGGGACAATTGTTTGATTGCTTCTACTATTACATCAATAATGTTATCTGATTCAGGTAGAACTCGGCGATCGTGTCCAAACATTTGTAGAATTTCCCCCTGTCCCAACTGTTCGAGAAATCTACGGAATTCTGATTGTAATATTACTGCCATTGAGACGGCAGAACCAATCACTAGGCTGTTGAGGGCAAAACTTAATAGTCTTAATCCTGCCCAATGACTTAAAGCAGAAGCCAACATTAAGACTATAAAGCCCCTTACCATCCATAATGTACGACGTTCCCCTATGATGACTAGCACCATATATATCAGGGCTAGAACCAGTCCAATATCAATACTATGTAGTAATAAGGACTTCATCAAGCCTGGGTCATTACCAAGACCCGATTTCATTGAACTTTAATTATTAATCTAGTGTCAACTTTTAATTTAGCTTTCTTGTTAAACTAAGTCAGGTAAGTTACCCTACCCGACTCGTCTTTAGAACCGGACTTGAGACTTTCACCTCATCCGGCTCCTCTCTTAGCCGTCCTTTTTCATAGGCACATCATGCTTTAAAATTAACATATCGTCAATCCATACATAATTTTCAGGTAAGTCCTGTGGCCTAAATTTTGGATATGTCTTTTTATCTAAAGCCGTTTTACTGTCGTGGCAATGTCGGTGTAACAATTGTTTATTTTTATATGTGTTGTCACCACCTTTAGACCTTGGTTTTATATGGTCAATTTCCATAAGGTCAGTCGGGCTAAAGGTTAGTCCACAAAATGCGCATTTATTCTTTTGCCGTCTTAACAGCGTTGTGACTTCTTTCCTTACACCTGGATATTTACCGATTCTATTACTCCAATAAGTCCAATCGCCGTCATAAGGGGATTTATTACCTTTTACTTTAATGTGTCTTACAATAGGAACATCTGAGTGTAGGTTTAGTATATATTCGCCGTCATTAAGCAACCAATTTCTGGTTTCTTTACAATGAGGAAAATACTTTTTCTTCACCCATTTAGCCGACTTATTTGGATGCCTTCTACTTGCCCATCGCCATAATCTTTTCCATAGAAGCATATCCATTTTTGCAAATGTCTTCTTACTGACTACGGTTGAGAAGTAGTTACACCATCCTATGATTACCGGATTTAGTTGAACTATCAAAGCTTTGGTCGGAATGGTTTTACGTTTATCGGATATATTATCCGCCAGTTTCCGATAATGAGTTTTGATACTCTTGGAGGATGGTTTAATCAGCGTCTTAAATCCTTGTTTAGTTGACTTAACCTTCCATTGCCTGATTGTGAATCCTAAGAAATCAAATCCGGGTTTATTACCTTCATATTCTTCCAAGGTTTGGGCAATTTTGGTCTTTTCTGGTTTTAGTTCTAATCCTATCTGGTTTAACCATTCCTGTATTACGGCTTTTGATTGTAACACTACTTTGATATCTTCATGTAGGATTACAAAGTCATCGGCGTAGCGTACTAGAGTGATCCTTTGGGCTTTGCTACTTGGACTTAATTGCTTACCATTCCATTTCATATAAGTGGTTTTGGCAAACTCTTTTATCCTTTTTTCCATACCGTGTAGGGCGATGTTTGCTAGTAAGGGACTAATTACCCCGGACTGTGGTGTACCTTCCATGTTTGTTATCAAAAACTCAGGCTCTTAACCATTGTTTGATTAATCGTCTGTATGGTGTTTGGC
>NZ_JBNHEQ010000297.1:92699-103890 GCF_050016015.1 Dapis hubbardiae BLCC-M172 | reverse complement strand
AAAAAATTTGCCGACTCACCGATATTTACTCTAGCTTTAGCTATGAAAAAAATTTCCACAAAGGAAAATTTGAGAAATATAATTATGGATAATTTATAGGAGTCGCCATTACTGACGCGGGAATTCTTAAATTCTCAAATATAGTCACAATAAAAAAGTAGGGGCGAATGGCAATTACCCCCTACTTTTTCTAGTCCGAATTTTCAGCTTTAATAATCAACTAAAATCCAGACTACAAACTAATACTTACCAATGGATAATTGATAATTAGAGATAGTTTAATGTTCCACTATCCACTATTAATTATTCATTATTAATTATCCCTCCACCTAACAAAATATCTCCCTCATACCAAACCGCAGCTTGTCCGGGAGTTATACCAAAAACTGCTTCTTCAAACATTAACTTAACTCGAAAACCATCTTGGGGTTTCTCTTCATTAATACCCAAAGGAATAATATTTGCAGCTACAGGTGAACTGCGATATCTTACTTGCACTTCTGCGTGTATTGGCGTACTTGGTGGGGCAATAGAAACCCAGTTAACCAACTTCACAGTAGACTCAATTTTGGCCGCACTGTCGCGATCGCCCACTATTACCCGATTCATCACTGGGTCTAAACCAATTACATATAAAGGATGAGAGGCGGAAACTCCTAAACCTTTTCTTTGGCCAATCGTATAATGATGGACACCATCATGTTGTCCTAAAACTCGCCCCTCTTGGTCAACTATTTCACCTTGATGGGGAGTAATATATTTATCCAAAAATTCTCGCATCGAACCATTAGCTTCTACCAGACATAAATCCTGACTTTCTGGTTTATCAGCAGTTTTTAAACCATATTCTGCTGCAATGCGTCGGGTTTCACTTTTGACCATTTCTCCTAGAGGAAATACTGAACCTGCTAGTAAGTCTTGTGTTAAATCATACAGAAAATAAGACTGGTCTTTGTTACGGTCAACGGCACGTTTTAATAGATAGCGATCGCTTTCTGAATCATAATCAATTTGTGCATAATGCCCCGTGGCAATTTTGTCAATACCTAATTTTTCACGGCCATAAGCCAACATAGGGCCAAATTTAACAGTTTTATTACATTGAGAACAAGGCAATGGAGTAATTCCGGCACTGTAACCTGTTACTAAATAATCAACAATATTTGCCTGAAATAAATCGCGAGTATCGACAATATGATGGGGAATACCTAATTGTTCACAAATATAGGCAGCATCAACCATTCCATCGGAACAACATTGACCTTTTCCTTGCATTAACCAAAGAGTTAAGCCCTCAACTTGATATCCTTGATAATGTAATATTGCTGCTGCTGTAGAACTATCAACTCCACCGGAAAGACCGACTATAATTTTATTCATTGGATTTAAGTTTATAAAATCAAAACTATATGTATTTATCTTGCATTATAAATTTTTTCTACCTTCTTTTCTATTTCCTGTTTCACAAATTACTACTCCCTACTTCTTAAAAAAAACTAATTTTGTACCTCAGATAAAATTAGGTTATACAGTCTCTCAAGACGGAGCTTACTCAGTATACTCTTAAGCAATTTCCTTACTTTTTACTTTTAACTTCTGACTTTCTTTTTCTCTGTTCATTTTTTTCATTAATCCTGGTATTCATTTTTAATGAAAATGGGAAGGCAAAAAGCTTAGTTCTATCGACCTCTAAAATCATCATTTATCAGAGTAATTAACCATGCTAAATCAACATTATGTAATAATATACTACAAAAAATCGAAAATGTCATTATTATCAATTATATTCGGAGGAGTTTTAGCCCTAAGTTATCAGACTCTATCCCAAGGAGAAGTCATCAAAACTAAAACCTTAGCCAACAATCAAAATCAAAGCCAAAACACAATTTTTATTCCCAACAACAATACATCAAAAAACGAAATACTAATAACAGAAATTTATAGTTATCCAAAACCTCTGGAAAAATTACCACCATCAACAATAACACCTTCAACTAAACCACAAGAACCAATATTTAATCCTATAGAACCAAATCCATTTCCCAATTTACGATATGTTGTTTATATTGAGTCAGAAAGTCGAATTTTGTTAGGGATTATTCGGCAACAAATTGAACCAAGAGCAGTATTTCGCTCTTTTGGAGATGCAAGAGTTATTCAAGTCGGAAGCTTTTCTGAATTATTTTTTGCCTTAAATTTATTAGATTATTTAGCAGAAAAAGGCATTAATGGGGAATATTCAAGACGCAACCCTGGAGAAGCATTTGGTGAACCTTTAAGACCTACAACTTTAGCACGCAGTGTATATCCTCCAGTTAGGCATTCAATAGCTTATGGACTTAGTAATACAGAAAATTATTACTTACTAATTCCTAGTAAGTCAAAAGATTTAGCTCTAATCACATATAGACTGGCATTATTGGGAGTTCCTGACAAGGGAATTCAGGTAACAGAAACACCAGAAAATTTAGCTATAGGACCTTTTGAAGAGAGAGAAATAGCAGAAAAATGGCAACGCTATTTATTAGATTCAGGGTTTATTAATGTAGATATTTACTTTGGTCGTTAGATTAATTAATGAATAATTTATAATTAGGGGTTGCTGATTAATTCTAAAAGCATTGATGTATAAAGTTTCTCACGGGGTGACAATTAAAAAAACTCTTTCATTCATTATCAATTATTAATTATTAATTATCAATTATTAATTATGTCTAATTTCCCTACTTCCTATTCCCTACTCCCTACTCCCTACTCCCTACTCCCTAGATTTGTAGTTACTGCCGCACAAATGCGACAAATAGAAGAACGAATATTTATTGCTGGAATGCCAGTAGCCGCATTAATGGAAAAAGTGGCAGGATTAGTAACACGAAAAATCCAAGAATTATTAAATCCTAATATTGGTAAAATAGGTGTATTAGTAGGTCCTGGTCATAATGGTGGAGATGCTTTAGTCATAGCCAGAGAATTATATTTTCAAGGTTATGAAATAATAGTTTATCGCCCGATTCCTAAACTGAAAGAATTAACAAATGCTCATGCCAAATATCTCCAATCTTTAGGAGTTGATTTTGTCGAAAATATTTCCCTACTCAAAAATTGTGATTTGCTCATTGACGGTTTATTTGGCTTTGGTTTAGAACGGGAAATATCTGGAGATTTAGCTGAAAATATCAATCAAATTAATAGTTGGCAAAAACAAATATTTAGTATTGACTTACCTTCTGGAATACATACAGATACAGGAGAACTTTTAGGAACAGCTATTTGTGCTACCCACACATTTTGTTTAGGTCTGTGGAAACAAGCATTTTTACAAGACCAAGCTCTAGAATATATTGGTACATCTGAACTAATTGACTTTGATATTCCCCTGGCAAATATTACAGCAATTTTAGGAGAATATCCTACAATTGAGAGAATTACAAAAACATCTGCTATAGAAAATTTACCCTTACCTTTTTCACCAATAACCTATAAATATAAAAATGGTAATTTATTATTAATTGCAGGTTCCCATCGTTATAGTGGCGCAGCAATTTTAACAGGATTAGCTGCCAGAGCAACAGGTGTAGGAATGTTATCAATTGCTGTACCAGAATCAATTAAATCAATACTAAATAATCATTTACCAGAAGCACTAATTATTGGTTGCCCTGAAACAGAAACTGGAGCAATAAAAGAATTACCAGAAGATATAGATTTAAGTAAATTTGATGCCATTGCCTGCGGACCTGGTTTAACTATAGAACCTGCATCTATAATAGAAAAAATATTATCTGTAAATTGTCCTTTAGTTTTAGATGCTGATGCTTTAAATATTTGTGGAAATTTAGCAAATAACTCTTTAGTAAATCAACGTCAAGCACCAACAATTATTACTCCCCATGTAGGAGAATTTAAACGTCTATTTCCTCACTTAGTAAATCAACTCAATAATCGGATATTAGCAGCTCAAAAATCTGCTGAAAATAGTAACCTTGTCATAGTTTTAAAAGGAGCAAAAACAATTATTGCCAATAGTCAAAAAATATTGATAAATCCAGAAAGCACTCCCGCATTAGCAAGAGGAGGAAGTGGAGATGTACTTACAGGATTAGTCGGAGGTTTATTAGCTATTACTTCAACAAAAATTCCTCCACTCGAAGCTGTAAAAACAGCAGTTTGGTGGCACGCCCAAGCAGCAATATTAGCAACAAAAGAACGAACCGAATTAGGAGTAGATGCTTTTACCTTGACTCAATATTTAATACCAGCAATAGAAAAAATATAGCAATTTGCCCATAGGTTGTAAGATTTTATCGTAGGGGTTTGGTTTCCAAATCCCATTTATGCTTGGGGAAAGGAGACCAAACCCCTACAGATTTCTCTCACAAATCATTTAGGATTACTATGTAACCTTTCTTGGTTGGATAAGAAAAAGAGAATCTGGAAATTGAAATATCCCTTTATCTTTGCCTCAAAATTATATAAGCAGTTGTTAAAGGAGATTCCAGATTAATGTGGTAAAATTGAAGGGGTAAATATTTTTTAGACCCATATTTTCTACTCCCTAAAACCATGAATATATGTACTTCATCAAGTAGGAAACTGTTGTTAAGTCTAAAATTATTCAGACAGTTTCCTTTGATCCTTATTCCTTATTCAAAATGCTATAATTAAATACCGATCCGGAGGAAAATAATCAATGGCAGGTGCTAATCTTAATACAGATTTGTATTTTTCTGAACAAATTACACCCTGGGATATTTATAAACATGGTATTGATAAAGTTCTGGTTTATCAAAAAACCAAGTATCAGGAAATGTATATAGTCGAAGGTGTTTATGGTAAAGCTTTAATACTAGATGGCAAGTGGCAGTCTTGCACCGAAGATGAATTTCTCTACCATGAAAGTTTAGTACATCCACCTATGATTTTTCATGGGTCTCCACACAAAGTCTTAGTATTTGGAGGAGCAGAAGGAGCAACAATACGAGAAGTATTACGCTGGAAAACTGTTGAGCAAGTAGTTATGGTTGATATAGATGGGGAAGTTGTAGAAGCTTGCAAAAAGTATTTGCCCGAAATGCACCAAAATGCTTTTGAAGACCCCCGTGTAGAATTAATTATTGATGATGCTCAGAATTTTTTAGAGTCTTCTTCAGAAACTTGGGATGTAATTATTTCTGACCTGACAGATCCTATTGAGTCTGGTCCATCTTTTCCTTTATTTACTCAAGAATACTTTGAAAAAATTCGCCAAGTTTTGTCTGCTGATGGCTCGTTTATAATACAAGCAGGTTCAACTTCTCCTGCTGAAATGTATCTTCATGTTCGTGTAGTTAAAACTTTACAAAGTGTTTTTAGTTATGTTAGTTCTTTTATTCCTTATTCTACCAGTTATGGATGTCCGCTAGGGTTTATTATTTGTTCTGAAAAAGAATTTTCCTCTACACCAAACCCAGAAAAAGTAGACCGTTTGTTGGCAGAAAAAACTACAGGTGGTTTTAAACTTATGGATGGTATTTCTTTATTGGGTATGTTGCAACTACCTTTCAATATACGACAGGCGATCGCTACAGAAACTCAGATATATACTTTGAAAGCTCCACCAGAGTCTATTCATATTTGAGATTTAAAATTAATAATAAAATTACTATATTTCTACTTTTAATTCTGGTTTAATACCACCAAATAAAGCAATTTCAAATAACTTCATAAAACAGTCAATATGGATAAAACCTATCTCTCGTAACCAATCACATTGAGTTTCTAGAGGAGCAAGAATATTTGCTGTTTTATCTGGGCGGTTATAATGCTCCCTATTAATTTCTTCTCTGGATTTATTTGTGTCTTGACTTTGATGAAAAGCATAGAGAGAATCAACAAATAATTCATCAAATAATTGCTCAATTAATTTAGATGGTGAGGCAACGTGTTCCAAATTTAAAAATAATCCTCCAGGCTGTAATAATTGGTAAATTTCTTGATAGATTTCTTGTTTTCTGGTATCTGGTTGATGATGAATTGAAAATCCTGACACAATTACATCAAATGGTGCTTTTTCTTGAACTTTATTTACCCATTCCGGCAGACCATAATCTTGAATAATAAATTCAGAATTACCTTGATAATTATCAGCAACTTTGCTTTTTGCAGCTTCAATCATTGCGTCTGAAAAGTCTAAAAATACTCCTTGAGAATCAGGGTATTGACTGAGAATTGCCTGACCTAAAATACCATCACCACAACCTAAGTCTAAAAAGTTATTTACTTGGGATTTAGTTGTCTGAATAATTCTCAAGATAATCTCAATTTGTTCAGTAGCTAAAGGAATAGCACTCCTGACACCAGAAAGATATTTTTGGGAAATTTCTGCCGTTTTCCAGACTTGATAATTATTGTTCATTTTTCATAAGTAGTTGAGTATAAATAAATGGAATATTGACAGGGTGGGTTTTGAGAACTAGATATCTATTAAGTCAAGGCTTTCACTCAAACCTGCCCCTACAATTTTTTTTAACATTTAATTAGACTTAACTACTTAATTGTTAGTATTTTTTCACAAATGTCTCATGTAATTTTAGTAGGGAGGATAAAGATTTGTCTACCCTACTATTAGTTTATTCTAGTCTTCATCTAGAAATTCGGTGGCTATTTTATCAAGTCTTTCATTACTATCTTGAGTCATTTTTAGTAAGCCAACACTAACAATTTGTGATGCAAGTCCGCCTGCAGTTGTGGCTGTTCCTTCAGAAGTTTTCCCTGAGAGTAAAAGTCCTACACCTGTTACACTAATAATGCCACTAATTATAGTTAAGCCTAGAACAATATTAAAGCTTAATTGTGCTTGACGCAGACGTTCTTTAATAACAAGTTGCTCCATTGTATTCAGGGTAGAGTTTTGATTATTATTAGATATAGTCATAGTTGAAACTCCTCTGTTCATTCCTTGTTTTGTTCTACAATTTCATTAAAATATACAGATGATTGAGTTTCAGCTTGTTGATATAAAATAATTTGTCTGACTTGTGACTGACTTAATCAAAAATTCTAGACTGATGACTGAGTAGTGCTAAAATGTAGCGTAAGTATTTATAGATTTATTTAGCTTTTATTATAGCTAAGTTATGTCTTCTAGATCCCTGAGAGTTGCACCAGAATATAAGGAAAAAGTTAAATCGGCTGTTCAACGTAATAATTTTCCTAGTCAAAAAGCTCTAGCTAGTGAATTAGGTATTGCTTATTCAACTGTATCTAATTTTCTCAACGGCAAACCTGTAGATTTTTCCTATTTTACCGAAATATGTCAGAAATTAGGTTTTGATTGGCAAGCGATCGCTCAAATACCAGAAAAAGAAACAGAAGCAGAAAAGATTATTTATATTGAACGACCACCCATTGAATCTATTTGTGATGAAACTATTTTACAACCAGGCTCTTTAATCAGAATTCAAGCTCCTAAAAAAATGGGTAAAACTTTGCTAACTAATAGAATTTTAGAGCAAGGAAAAAAACATAACTACCAAACGGCATCTATTAATTTATTAGATGCTGATACTCATCTTTTTGGAAATTTTGATAAGTTTTTGCGATGGTTTTGTAGTTGTCTCGGTCGTGAATTAAATTTGCCGAAAGAGAATTTGAGTGAATCTTGGTGTGAAGAAGATGGGAGTAAAACTAAATGTAATACTTATTTTGAAGAGTATTTATTACCAAAAATCCCAGAAGCTTTAGTTTTATGTATAGATAAGATTCACCTAATTTTTCCCCATAAAATTGCTGAAGATTTTTTGCCATTATTACGTTCTTGGCATGAGACAGCAAAGCGAAAAAATATCTGGAAAAAGTTACGGTTAGTAGTAGTTCATTCTACAGAAGTTTATATTCCTTTAAATATTAATCAATCTCCTTTTAATGTGGGTTTACCTATCGAGTTAAAAGAGTTTAATTCGGAGCAAGTACGTCAACTTACTGAAATTTATAAATTAAATTTACAAGCTGAACAAGTGACACAGTTAACTGATTTAGTAGGAGGGCATCCTTTTTTATTAGATCAGGCTTTATCTTATTTAAAAAATCATCAAAATTCAAACTTATCGGAGCTATTAGAAAAAGCACCAACTAATGCAGGAATTTATCGCAGTCATTTGCAAGAATTGTTGTCAACTTTAGAAGCTCATCCCGAACTCAAAGCAGCTTTTAAGAAAGTTGTTATGGCAAAAGAATCTGTAAATATAGATTCCCTTTTGACTTATAAATTGGATAGTTTAGGATTAGTAAAATTACTAGGTAATGATGTTGTTCCCAGATGTGAATTATATCGGCAATATTTTTATGAACGTTTGAAATAACTATTTTATAATTTGTCATTGCGAGGTACGTTTGCGGAGTATTCCGTAGAAAAGCAATCCCATTAAAATAACTAATAAAATTCAACTATCCGAGATTGCTTCGGGGGATTAGTTGAGTTGACTACAAAAGTTACTGTGGTAAATTCCCCTCGCAATGACAATTTTCTCTTAGTTTGTCATTGCGAGGAACGTTTGCGGAGCATTCCGTAGGAAAGCAATCCCATTAAAATAACTAATAAAATTCAACTATGCGAGATTGCTTCAGGGGATTAGTTGACTTGACTACAAAAGTTACTGTTACAAACCCCCCCTCGCAATGAGAATTACTAAGATTGCTTCGGGGGTGAGTAGATTTTCCTACAAAAATTACTGCTGCTAAACACCCCTCGCAATGACAATTTTATATTTAACATAATAATTAATTTTCCCTAACTTCTATGAATACAAAACAAAACCAAAATTACCAATATCAAGTAGGAGGAAGTTTGTCTGCTGATGCTCCTAGTTATGTGACGCGAGAAGCAGATGAAAATCTTTATGATGCCCTCAAATTAGGATATTTTTGTTATGTGTTGAACTGCCGACAAATGGGAAAGTCAAGTTTAATGTTACGCACTAAGGCGAGATTAGAAAAAGAAGGGTTTGCCTGTGCTGCAATTGACTTAACTGATGTCGGTAGTCAAGAAATTAATGCCAAGCAATGGTATCGGGGTATTATTCAAGAATTAGTTAGCAATTTTGACTTGAGTATTAATCGGCGAGCGTGGTTAAAAGAAAGAGAATATTTATCTCCAGTACAACAATTTAGAGATTTTTTAAGAGAAGTTTTGCTTCGGGAAGTTGGGGAAAATATTGTTATTTTTGTTGATGAGATAGATAGTTTAATTAGTCTTGATTTTCCCACCGATGATTTTTTTGCTCTGATTCGTGCTTGCCATAATAAACGGGCAGAAAATCCTGAATATAAACGATTATCTTTTGCTTTATTTGGGGTGGCAACTCCTTCTAATTTAATTGCTGATAAAACTCGGACTCCTTTTAATATTGGTAGGGCGATAGAGTTAACAGGTTTTAGTTTTGCAGAAGCAAAAGATTTCCTAACTCCTGGTTTAGAAAGTCAGGTAGAAAATCCAGAACAGGTATTAGCTGAAATTTTAGAATGGACTGGTGGGCAACCTGTTTTAACTCAAAAGTTGTGTCAAATAATTGTTAAAAATAATGATAGTCGTACTCCCGATGTAGCAGAGTTGGTTCGGACTTATATTATTAATAATTGGGAATATCACGATAACCCAGAACATTTACGGACAATTCGCGATCGCCTCTTGGTAAATGAAAAAAAGGCAAGTCGGTTGTTGGGGTTGTATCAGCAGGTTTTAAATTCGATCCCCCAAACAGTTAATTTAGTAGTTTCTCCCCCCTCTCCCCATATTCCCCTCCTGGGAGGGGTTAGGGGTGGGTCTGACACTCCCCACACTCCCCACACTCCCCCCTCTCCCCACACCCTTTCTAACGGGGGGATCGTAGCAAACGACACCCCCGAACAAATGGAACTCCGCCTCACAGGTTTGGTTGTCAAACGTCAAAGTCAGTTGCAAGTTATGAATTATATCTATCGAGAAGTATTTAATCTCCAGTGGGTAGAAGAGGAGTTAGCCAAGTTACGCCCCTACTCCGAGGCGTTTACTGCTTGGCAAAAGTCGGGATGTCAAGATGAGTCGCGACTATTGCGGGGTGAAACTTTGGCTGATGCTTTAGTGTGGGCAGGGGATAAAAGTTTGAGTGTTCTCGACTATCGCTTTTTGACTGCTTCTCAGAAAGTTGATAAACAGTCGGTGGTAGAGGCAAACAAAACATTAAAAGAGGCTGAACGGAAAGCAGAAAGGCGACTGCGAAGAAGTTTTGCAGTATTGGTACTATCGCTTGTAGGAGCAGCTATTACTGGAGTTAGAGTTTTGCGAGCAAATTTCAAGTTGGCGGAAACAGAAGCATTGCAGAAAAGTATTACTTCTAAAATACTTGCTGAGTCTGGCAAAAATTTTGAGGCGTTGCGACAAGCGTTGAGGGCAGTTAAACAAATACCACGCCCTAACCTGATATTTCAGCCTCTGCCTGAAAACAGAATCAAAGTAACAAATGTTCTTAGGCAAGTTGTAAACATAATAAGTGAACAAAAATATCACCAACTTAAACATTTTGAGGCGCATGAGAGTTCGGTCTATGGTGTAGCATTTAGTCCGGATGGAGAGACTATAGCAACTGCAAGTGGTGACAAAACAGTGAAGTTGTGGAACCGTCAGGGGAATTTATTGCAGACTCTCACCGACCATAAGAGTTCGGTCTATGGTGTAGCATTTAGTCCCGATGGAGAGACTATTGCCACTGCAAGTGATGACAAAACAGTGAAGTTGTGGAACCGTCAGGGGAATTTATTGCAGACTCTCACCGACCATAAGAGTTCGGTCTATGGTGTAGCATTTAGTCCCGATGGAGAGACTATTGCCACTGCAAGTGATGACAAAACAGTGAAGTTGTGGAACCGTCAGGGGAATTTATTGCAGACTCTCACCGACCATAAGAGTTCGGTCTATGGTGTAGCATTTAGTCCCGATGGAGAGACTATTGCCACTGCAAGTGATGACAAAACAGTGAAGTTGTGGAACCGTCAGGGGAATTTATTGCAGACTCTCACCGACCATAAGAGTTCGGTCTATGGTGTAGCATTTAGTCCCGATGGAGAGACTATTGCCACTGCAAGTGATGACAAAACAGTGAAGTTGTGGAACCGTCAGGGGAATTTATTGCAGACTCTCACCGACCATAAGAGTTCGGTCTATGGTGTAGCATTTAGT
>NZ_JBNHEQ010000297.1:92501-92599 GCF_050016015.1 Dapis hubbardiae BLCC-M172 | reverse complement strand
TTTATTGCAGACTCTCACCGACCATAAGAGTTCGGTCTATGGTGTAGCATTTAGTGCCGATGGAGAGACTATAGCAACTGCAAGTATTGACAAAACAG
>NZ_JBNHEQ010000297.1:45858-92401 GCF_050016015.1 Dapis hubbardiae BLCC-M172 | reverse complement strand
GAAATTGTGGAACCCTCAGGGGAAATTATTGCAGACTCTCAACGGCCATGAGAGTTGGGTCGAAGCGGTAGCATTTAGTGCCGATGGAGAGACTATAGCAACTGCAAGTATTGACAAAACAGTGAAATTGTGGAACCCTCAGGGGAAATTATTGCAGACTCTCAACGGCCATGAGAGTGGAGAATATCCTGATAAATAACAGATTCTTGCATTATTTCCTCCCTCAAAAGTTGACGAATTAAATTTTTATCAAACCTTAAACCCCCTAATATTTCCGCAGCAGCAGAAATATTTCTTTGTTGATCTACCTCTTCTATTCTAGCAATTTTATCTGCTACTTCTGACAATAAAGCTGTTGGACTTTGACTACGAGTCAAAGTTGCTAATGGTAATAAAGCATTATCGGCAAGAAAAGGTGCAGACTCCTCCTCCCAAAGTCGAATTACTCGATAAGAATGCCGAGTATTTTGCCTTTCAAATTTATCTTGAGAAGCCAATTCTGAATCAGTTTCTTTTAATAAGATAAGCACTTGCTCAATATCACACCAATACTTCTCATAAAGCAACGTCCAATATTGGAGCATTCTATAGGGAATTGGTGGGTCAGAGTAAGGCAATGTTTGAAATTCTAGATGTAGAATTTTCCGATCGATTTGTAGCAGAATCAAAGCATCAGAACGAATAGGTTCAGGAATAATTTCTGTTTTAATTACCTGCACATTACTAGGGTTAATTCCCAGTAACCAACGGACAAAATTCGGAGCATAAGTTTCTGCTAAATATTTACAAGTATTATCGTAAGCCAAAGCAATTATATTGAATTCGGATAACTTAGTTATTGTAAGTCATTGCGACTGGAACGGAGTGGAAGGAAGCAATATCAGAGGTTTTACGAGATTGCTTCCTATCGTGGCAATGACGAGTTTTTAGCCAGATTATATATTAGCTAATTAAGTAAGTAATCGGTTTTACGAGATTGCTTCCTATCGTGGCAATGACGAGTTTTTACCTGTTTATATATTAGTTAACTAACTAAGTAAAGGCTTGCATAAAAATTTATCTACTATTCATAGATATCTCTATTCTATGCAATTTTAAAAACTAGAATAATTCCCAAGTTTCAATCAATCAAAGTGTCATATTTACTCATAAAATCTAAGAGGATTTTTTGATGAAATTCCCCAAGCGATCGCTCCATTCCTGCATTCTCAGAATAAGCTTTACCTGCCTTAATTTCTGCTGGAGTTAATAACCCCATATCCCAACCTTCTCCCAAAACTAAATCTTTTAATTCCACAGTTAAAGGAGCAGAAAATACATGACGAACAACATTAGTGTCATAGTAAACACCAAACTCGGAAACTATATCAGGTGTATAACTTATTTCTTCAGCTAATTCTCGTTTTACAGCCTCCTCCGGTTTTTCTCCTGTTTCTATATGACCCCCAAAAAAAGCCCATTTACCAGGGTGAGCAATACCAGGAATATCATCTCGTAATTGTAGGAGAAATTTCCCTTCTCGGTACAGAATAGCGATCGCCACATGAGGTAAATTATTGTTGTTCATAATTTTCTTCTTCTATTCGTTCTACTTCCTCTATATAAAAATCTCCAACATCCTGATCACCTAATTCTGAAACAATAATACTTTGATAACGTATTTTTCCTTTAATTGTTATTTCTGTTCCTATCTTTGGTAATTCTGCTGTAGTAAATATCCAAATACTCCCCGTATTATCTGTTAGTTCATAAGCGCCTGTTTCTATAAATGGGGCACGACTTTCTACAGTACCTTTTAAATATACTTGATTATCAATTTTACCCTTGGTTTGAATTTTATCAATTCGACTTACATTGAGATTCAATTTAATAGCCGTTTCTGTAATTTGACTACAACTAATTAGTCCTGTCACAAAAAACATAATCAGAAGAATTCTAAATTTATCAAACAATGAATTTAATAAAGAAGAATTAAGCAGCAAAAACGAAGATGGAAATCTCTGCAATATTTGTATGTAATTGATTCCCAAAGCTTTTTTAGTCGGCGATCTAGTTATCATCAAAACTTTTTTCCCTATTTGCATCAGAATTTTATGGTTATTACTATAGTAACTACAAATTGATTATTCCCATTAATTTATTAATATTTAAAATTCACAGCAAAATATTTTCAATTATCACGTCTACAGTCTTATTTTATAACTCCATATCCTGTAAAAATATTACCATACCAATTAAGATAATTTTGTCTATCTATAATACCAATAAAAGATTCAATTCTATTTGAGTGCTAAAAATTAAACATTATTTTTGTTTATTTAAAACATCACAAAATCTACTTTTATATACTCATCATCATACTATTATTATCCTGATTAACAAGATAACTTATTAATTTCAAAATCAAAAATTGAAATCAATAAATTGATAGGAAAGTCATTAGGTACAACTTTTAAAATCAAAACTCAAATAGGAAATAGCAATGACAAATAAATTAGATGGTAAAGCTCTGGCCAAAAAAATCAAAGCTGAACTCCAACAAAAAGTTCAGTCTCTACAAAGTCAAATTGGTCGTCCTCCTGGTTTAGCAGTATTAATGGTGGGAGATAACCCTGCCAGTGCAGTCTATGTCCGTAACAAAGAAAAATCTTGCGCCAAAGTAGGTATTGCCTCCTTCGGGAAACATTTTCCAACCCAAACATCTCAAGCTGAACTAACACAAGTAATTCAACAATTAAACCAAGACCCACAAGTAGACGGTATCTTAGTACAGTTACCCTTACCAGAACATTTAGACTCTACTTCATTACTCTACCAAATTGACCCTAGCAAAGACGTAGATGGACTCCATCCCATGAATCTTGGACAACTGCTCCGTGGTGAAAAAGGTTTACGCAGTTGTACTCCCGCAGGAGTGATGCGCTTGCTAAAGGAATATAATATTGAATTGCAAGGAAAACAGGCCGTTGTACTAGGGCGAAGCATTTTAGTGGGCAAACCAATGGCATTAATGTTATTGGAGGCCAATAGTACAGTAACAATTGCCCATTCCCGGTCTCAAAATTTAGAGGTCATAACCAGAAATGCAGATATTCTTGTA
Source organism: Dapis hubbardiae BLCC-M172 (assembly GCF_050016015.1). NCBI lineage: Bacteria > Bacillati > Cyanobacteriota > Cyanophyceae > Oscillatoriales > Microcoleaceae > Dapis > Dapis hubbardiae. The sequence continues at coordinate 89,301 of NZ_JBNHEQ010000297.1, read as the reverse complement.
GCAGCAGTAGGTAAACCAAACATGATTACTGCTGAGATGGTCAAACCAGGAGCAGTCGTTATAGATGTAGGAATTAATAAGATTACAGATGAAGCAGGTAATAGTAAGTTAGTGGGAGATGTTCAATTTGACTCTGTGGCAGAGATAGCAGAATATATTACTCCTGTACCTGGTGGAATTGGCCCGATGACTGTAGCGATGTTATTGCAAAATACTGTAGAACGTTGGAGCGGTTTAGTAGAATAATCCAACTTATAGTCATTTAATTTAAGAATGAAACACTTTTTCAGCTGAAATCCTTTTAGGGCAAGAAACACTTGTCTCAATCTAAAGTGAAACAACTATATATGTAGAAGTAAGGAAAAGGGAAGAAGGAAAAAATACTAAATATACTGTAGCGCTATAGTTATTAATATATACATCTAATGTTTTTCCCTAAATTCACTGGAAGTTATATTTAGACTACTACTATTTTATCATTAAACTGATTGAGTATAATTCCTTTTTGCCTTTTTGCTTTCTTCTTCAAACAAATAAATTTCGGGATTGAAACCAATAAAGTGTATAATCTATGGTGCTAATGCCAAATACTGGCCACCAGATTAATCCCATGCTTCCTCAATTTCAAATAGATACAAATTTTGACCTACCTACCTATTTAGCAGAGCAAAAAGCTCTAGTTGAAAAAGCTCTTGACAATTCTATCAGTATAGTCTACCCAGAAAAAATTTATGAGGCAATGCGCTACTCCCTACTAGCAGGAGGTAAGCGCTTACGTCCAATTCTGTGTTTGGCTACCTGTGAATTAGCAGGTGGAAATATAGAAATGGCAATGCCCACTGCCTGTGCATTAGAGATGATCCACACCATGTCCTTAATACATGATGATTTGCCTGCAATGGATAATGATGATTATCGCCGAGGTAAGTTGACAAATCATAAAGTTTATGGTGAAGATATCGCAATTCTGGCAGGGGATGGTTTATTAGCTTATGCTTTTGAATTTGTGGCTACTCAAACTAAAAATGTACTACCACAACAAGTTCTTGAAGTCATTGCTCGGTTGGGAAAAGCAGTTGGAGCAGCAGGGTTAGTTGGAGGCCAAGTAGTGGACTTAGCTTCCGAGGGTCTCTCACAAGTATCTGAAAAAACCCTACATTTTATCCATACTCATAAAACAGGCGCTCTTTTAGAAGCTAGTGTAGTATGTGGTGCTATACTTGCCAGTGCATCGGAAATTAATTTACAGAGACTTTCCCGATATGCTCAAAATATTGGTTTGGCTTTTCAAATAGTTGATGATATTCTCGATATTACTGCTACTACAGAAGAGCTAGGGAAAACTGCCGGAAAGGATCTTGAGGCTCAAAAAGCAACCTATCCAGCAATTTGGGGATTAGAAAAATCTCGGTGTCAAGCTCAAATACTTGTTCAGAATGCCAAGGCAGAGTTAGAAGTTTTTGGAGAAAAGGCATTGCCACTAATAGCTTTAGCAGATTTTATTATCAGCCGCACTAACTAGGGGAGTAATATGGAGAATATTGGTGAAATAATGGATAACCATGTTCTATGGGTTGCTCTCCTAGCTTGTCTCATGGCTCAATTTTTCAAGATCGTGGTAGAGTTAGTTCAACATGGCAAGATGAATTTACAAGCTTTATTCACAAGTGGGGGAATGCCTAGTGCCCATTCTGCATTTGTAGCAGCATTGGCAGTAGGAGTAGGTCAGACAAAAGGTTGGGCTAGTCCAGAGTTTGCCCTAGCTTTAGTTTTTGCGATTATTGTGATGTATGATGCAGCAGGAGTTCGTCAAGCAGCAGGATTACAAGCTCGAATTCTCAATCAAATTATAGATGAATTATTCCAGGAAGACCATCATCTTAATCAAGATCGTCTCAAAGAGTTGTTAGGCCATACTCCTGTACAGGTAATAGCAGGGTTTTGTCTGGGAGTAGCTGTATCTTGGGTTGCGAGTTTTGCTTATACTTAATTAATATAAATATCTAATAATAACCCAATAAATAATAAAAAAGTAAATAAATTATCTCACTCTTATTTATCAATATATTTACCGAAAAATTAACGTATAAAGCCTCTCAATTCATGGAGAAAAAAGAGAAAAATCCTTTTAGTTAATGCTTTTATTTATAAGAAGAGGTAATAATTGATTAATAATTATTAATTATTAATTATTAATTATTAATTATTAATTATTAATTGTTGAACCCTACTCCCTATTTTCTAATTTAACTTTAGGACTAATTAACGTCACCCTACTACTATCTACAACAAAAACTAAAAATCCACGATCGCTTAAGTTGAACATACTATTTGTAGCAGCTTTACGTCCCTTGGTGTAGGTTACTAATAAAAAAGGTTTTTGCCCATAAGCAGCTAAAGCTACATTGCGCCCTAAACTTCTTTCCAACTGTAAAGCGATTTCTGGTTGATTATTATAATCTACTAAAACAGCATAACCACTACCTAAAGGTTGAGGATTAAAACCTATTTCTGGAGGAGCTGGTAAAGGTCCATCAGGTTCTGTCTCCTCACTCGGTCTAACTACATAGGCACGCAACCCCACGATATCTTGAATATATCTTGCCCAATCACTCGCCACATCTTGGTCATCAAAACCTCGGATACTACTAACAGTCTGGTCAATGTAGCGACAGACATCTATCGTAATATCTGGTGGTAAGCTGCGACGAACTATCTCTTGATTTGCAGCTGTCTCTGTAATTATGACTAATAAGTATTCATCACTCCCAGGAGATTGACAATCTTCAATTGCTAAAGCATATTTTTCCTCAATTGTCAAAAATGACAAGCATAAAAAAGTTGAGGCCATCAAAGTTTTTAGCCTCCCCAACCAAGGTTTATTCAGTTGCAGTTGAGTATTAGTCATTGCGAAAAAATGGTTAATAATCAAGTAAGCATTCAGCTATTAGCTGTCAGCTCTCAGCAATAAAAATGAATTAAGTCAGGACTTACGCAAAATCTGAAAGTATAAACAGTCTGTAGGGGCAAATGGCCATTCGCCCCTACTAGCGCTGGTGGTTCTGCGTAAGTCCTGTAAGTATTAGTTTAACTTCACTTTTAGTTCTCATTAGAGACTAACTCTTCATATAATGTGACAATAACAGGGCTTACGCAAAATTTCAAATTATATGCTATATTTAGGGGTTATTCATGTAATTAGGAGCATTACGTTAGGAAATTACCCCTACAAGATATAGTGGTTATGCGTAAGTCCTGAGTAAGTTAATACTAATAGCTGCTGATAGCTGACGGCTTTTTACATAGCATTCCCCAGGAAATGCTTACATATTAATTAATTTTTCGTAGAAGCAGGTGCTAGAGAAACTAAATTTTCAGGAATAGTGTCTGAAGGTGCTTGAAATTCTCCTGTAATTACAGACTCTAAGCGTAATTTCAACCAAGTAATAAATTGAGGATTAGTAGAAATAATCGCTGCTGCAGGTTGAGGACATTTTTCTTTGATGCTAACCAGTTCAGGAGCTTCTAAAAAAGCAGGTGGAGAAACTAACCAGAAATCTATTTCCTTTTCCTTCTCGTGATAATCTCTGGTGCGCTCCCTAAATACTTCTTCTAGGGGTTCTTCCTCCATTAAAAATTTTTGACTAGCTAAGACGTAATAGTAAGTTTGCATTTCCATCAATAAAGTTAGTAATTAGAACTGACCATTTATGGCCAGTTTCATTTCACGGACAGCTCGTTCCATACCCACGAGTACCGCCCTAGAAATAATTGTATGACCAATGTTGAGTTCTTCCATACCTTCTAGACAAGCAACTGGATAAACATTCCAATAAGTGAGGCCATGTCCAGCATTTACCCGGAGACCAGCAGCGATCGCTATTTTGCACCCATCTGCCAAAACAGTCAATTCTTTGTGGCGTGTGGCCTCATCCTCAGCTTCAGCATAACATCCCGTATGGAGTTCAATAAACTTGGCCTGAATTTCGGCAGAAGCTTCTATCTGAGCTTTTTCTGCATCAATAAACATACTTACAGGAATACCCGCTCCTTGTAATTGGGCTACAACTTCCCTCATCCGGGGAAGATTTCCTGCCACATCCAAACCCCCTTCAGTAGTGACTTCTTCCCGGCGTTCTGGTACAAGAGTAATATAGTCCGGTTTAATTTCCAGAGCGATCGCCACCATTTCCTCAGTAGGGGCCATTTCTAGATTCAAATGAGTCCGCACGGTTTGTCGGAGAATACGGACATCTCGTTCTTGAATATGGCGACGGTCTTCCCGCAGATGGACAGTAATACCATCAGCACCAGCTAGTTCAGCTAAAACTGCTGCTGCTACTGGGTCAGGTTCTACAGTTTGTCGCGCTTGTCTAATTGTGGCAACGTGGTCGATGTTGACACCAAGAGTGGGCAATTTTTTTCTCCTAAAAAGGTTAAATTAATTTTGCACAGGTACTTAATTATATTATCAGTCTAAACCTCAAAGCTTTCTGAAATTATCAAAATTACAGAAACTGAGGCAGTTTGTGGACAATTCAATAAGTTCTAATTTATAAACTTTGAGTATTAAGTTTTCCTCTTGTTTAGTTTTATAAGCTATTGTGCATTTAAACGACTTATTCTTGTGTGGCTGATTAACAGGAAATAGCTAACGGCTGGATAATGACAAATTCAATAATTGATAATTGATAATTACCTCTCCCTAAAACGGATTGGATTGAAGAAAAGGAAAATAAATTCATTGTTTCTCCTTGATCATGAGAGGCTTTAAACCTTAATTATTCGGTAAATTTTATATATTTAGTTCAAACTATTATTTTAAGGAGTGAAAACTCAAAATCAATCATTCATATATTTTATAAAAATTACTTTTTTTTGGTAAAATATGGAAAATACTTATTCTTGAGAATCAAAACCTTGAAAAATGTAGCTAATTAATAAAAATATTAATTATTAGAGCCAAACTTGATAATTATATATAGCATTTCTCAAGCTCATAAAGTATAGTTATCTGTTGATATTTTTATTATTCCCTTTTCCCTGTTCCCTGTTCCCTGTTCCCTGTTCCCTGTTCCCTCAAAGCTAGAATTTTGTACCTCACGCTTTTTGGGAATTGCTATAAAAGCATTAACTGTACTGTTTAGTTGTAAATAGGAACTGTCAACAATGCAAATCTCACAAAATTGCCTTGATTTAATCAAGAAATGGGAAGGACTTTTTCTGAATGCTTATCTAGATCCAGTAGGTATACCAACTATTGGGTATGGAACCACCCGTTACCCTGACGGACAAGTAGTTCAGTTAGGGGATAGAATTTCTGAAAGGAATGCAGAAGCATACCTCAGGTATGAATGCTCCAGAGTAGCGAGAGAAATTTCTGGACTAATAAGAGTTCCTGTTAATCAAAACCAATTTGATGCTTTAGTATCTTTTGCTTATAACGTAGGAACTGGTGCATTTCAAGGTAGTACCTTATTAAGAAAACTCAATCAAGGAGATTATCAAGGAGCAGCTAATGAATTTTCCCGTTGGGTAAATGGAGTAGTTAATGGTGTTTTTCAGCCACTACCAGGGTTAGTATCTCGTCGTGCTGATGAACAGGAATTATTTCTCAGAGCTGGAGGAGAAAAAAAACCTTTAGAAGGAGAAATTTCAAAACAAGAGGAAGTAACTTGGTTAGAAGGATATAGGGATGAAAATAAGAAAACTGTAGTTGTGGCTTGGAAGCAGGGTGAAGTAGTAGAAATCTTAACTCTAGAAAGGTTTGATAAAGACTTATTAGCTAGTATTTTTCCTCAGTATCCAAATGCTAGCTTTTTTGTTATTGCTCCTGCTAATAAATCAATTCCTCCTGGTGAAAGAATTTCCGTTTTCAAACTTTCTGATATATATAGTCAAGGTACACCTCCAAAACTAAATCGTGTATTAGTGCGGGGTAGTCAAGGGGAAGATGTAAGAATTTTACAAGATAGATTGAAAGATTTAGGGTATTATTCTGGAGAACTTGAGCCGATTTTTGGTAAGAAAACTGAACTTGCAGTTATAGAATTTAAAAAAGATTATTTTGGCCCTACAGCAGCTAATAGTACGGTAGAGTCAATAACTTGGCAAAAATTATGGGGAGATGCTCCACCTCCACCTCCTCCTGCACCACCACCCACGACAAATAGAAACTACTTGCTATTAACAAAGACAAGTCGAAAGGATAGGTATGGATGTTATGTACTTAACTTAGACTATTTTAAAAGTGGAAAACTACAAGACAGATTAGAAGTTTGTTGTGGCGCCCCTGGAAGACAATTTTTCCGTACTGCGGCTCGGAGTCGGGCAATGACTGGGGAACCGTTACCAGAAGGAAAGTGGTACATTCAGGATATTGTTTGGGCTGATGGTAGAGATAATTATTATGGTCGGATTTTTCAAAGTGGTATTGGTCCAGTAACAGTTCCATTAGATTATATAGAACCAGGTAGAACTGAAAGAAGCGCGATCGAAATTCATATTGACTGGAATCGAAATTATGGCGCTCCTGGTACTGTTGGTTGTATAGCTACTTACAACATAGCTGATTATAAAAGGTTCATTGGTTGGTTAAGAGATACAGACCCCCGCGATATTTTTGTTGACTGGAAATTGGGAACTTGTCCTAAACCTTAATTGAAATGATGGTGCGCAGCGCCAAGCGTTACGCACCCTACTTGGCTTTTGATTTGATATCAATCAGGTTTATTCAAATCTGGAGAATTGTCATCTCCTCCCATTAATTCACCCAATGCTTCTGACATAGCTTTTGGGTCCATAAATAATATCTTAGAATTATCACTTTCACTTAATTTTTGATTAGTGTCTATGTATCTTTGAGCAATCAGAAAGTGCATAAATGTACGACTATCTGGACGCAAATTTAAGGTTTTGGCAAGAATCTCTATAGACTCTGCTTGTCCTTTAGCTTTAGTAAGAGCAGCTTGCTTCTCGCCTTCTGCTTGTTCAATCATAGCTTGTTTTTCACTTAAAGCAATCCTTTCCGACTCCATTGCTGCTTTTACTGCTTCAGGAAAAATAATATTCTGAATCTCAACACGAATCACCTTTACTCCCCAACTAGAAGTCGCCTCATCTAATTTCTTCAGTAAAGCTCTATCAATTTCAGCTTTTGTAGACAAAACTTCTCGCATTTGCAAGCTACCAATTTCAGAACGGAGAGAAGTTAAAACAATAGTATTGATAGCATTTTGTACATCTTCAATTGCATAATATGCTCTCTCCATTTCTATAATTTGCCAGTACACTACTGCATCTACCTGCAAGGTTATATTATCATTAGTAATAACTGACTGAAGCGGAATATCCAAAACCCGCTCGCGGATAGTATCAACATAAGCTATTTTTTCTAGCAGGGGTAAGACTAACCGAAGTCCAGGTCTCAACGTCCGTCGATACTTTCCTAAGCGTTCTACTAAAGCTTCATCCCCTTGATCGATCACTTTTACAGAGGAGTTAATTGTATAACCAAAAATTGCAGTTGCTATCAGAGCCACAAGATATTGGAGCATAATATTTTAGACTTTATATATTAGGTTAATTGTTTTAATAGTAGCATTGTCTAGGAATAATACTATTTTAAGGATAAATACAGTTAAAAATTATACTTGACCATAATTAGATGTGGGACAACTTTGGAAATTTTATCAAAATAATTACTTACTAAAACCCTACCTTTTAAGGCAAAATGTTTTTGGAGGTTTATTCAAAATCTCTGTGATACAAATAACTTCTGACTTCTGACTTCTGATTTTTCTAACAAGCTTGGTTAATATGGAAAATTTAATTAATACTTTATCTGAAAAAAGTCAAAATACAAAACCTTTGATGGTAGCTGTTTCTGGAATTGATGGTTCAGGAAAAGGCTATATCGGTTCTCAAATAAATAGCTCATTGCAAGAAATTGGTATTAATAGTTATCTTATTGGAATTGACGGATGGCTAGAATTACCAGAAAAACGATTCAGTAATACAAATCCGGCAGAACATTTCTATAACAATGGATTGAGATTTACAGAAATGTTCTCTACATTAGTTGCTCCACTTCAACAAACTGGATCTATTGACTTAATTGCTAATCATGCAGATGCTAGTAATTCCAATTCATACACACAATATCATTATCAGATAGACAATGCAGAAATAGTAATTTTAGAGGGTATCTTTTTGTTTCAAAATAAATTTAACTTTGATTATCGGATTTGGATTTACTGTAGTTTTGAAACGGCTTTTAAAAGAGCATTAAATCGTAACCAAGAAGGTATTTCTGAAGTAGAATTAAGGCAGGATTACGAAACTATATATTTTCCAGCTCAACGGTTACACTTTGCTCAAGATAAACCAAAACAAATGGCTGATTTTATTATAGTTAACGATGATAAGTTTAAGGAATACTAAGTGATAGTATCAACTCTTAATTAATAATTAATAGTTAATAATTAATAATTAAGAGTTGATAGTCAATTAATTATTCATTCAACAATGCAGATTTGAAGCCTCCCCTTTTAAGGAATCAAAAATTTTCCTTTTAGTCAATCCTATCCGTTTTAAAAAGGGGTAATTATTAATTGTATTCCTAGGTCATGCTGCGCCAACGGCTTTCGCCGACATGAACATTGTTAATTGCTGAATATTCTCTTCCTCTTAAATAATTATCAAATTTTTTCTACAAATCCAAACTTTCTAATTATTGCCACAATTGCTCCATGAATTTATCAATATCTGTTAATTGCATATTTCCTAAAGCTTCCCACTCTTCAGATGTATAATTATCGTCAATTCTCATCACATTTTGTGTCCAATAAGCTAAAGTAGATGGTTCTTCCATGAGTTTTCTAGCCATTTCTTCAGTAGTTTTCCCAGGATTTTTCCCAGTGATTTTTGTAGCCAAACAAAACTTTAATAATTTTTCTAAGTTACTATTGGGAGAAACTAACATGAGAAATGCCATATTTTTTGCTAGCAAGTGCTTGTGTGATTCCATAAATTTTCTATCTTTTGTTATTAATTAATTTTAGGATTGTAGAATTTTATAGCAACCCTAAATAGGTTATAAGATTTTATTGTAGGGGTTTTGTCTCCAAACCCAAAACAAGAAGGGATTTGTAAACCAAATCCCTACAGTTTTTCTCACAAATCATTTAAGATTAGTATAGCATTTTTGTGACATTGTACAAATTTATTTATTGTTCAATTGTAAGTATTCAGCTATTAGTAATAAGATCCAGCTCTTAAAGCTATCTATTATAAAGTTTGATCTTAAGAAAGATATTTATAAAGTATAGTCTTAAGGGTGGGGTTTAAATTTCCCACCAAAAACAATAGCTGATAGCTGTTAGCTGACTGCTGAATGCTTACCTTCAATTTAATCATGTTTAGAACCATCTGGCATAATTGCGTCTTTTAAATAAGCATTAGAAAGTTCAGAAATACTTACTTTTGCATCTGTAAGATTAGCACCAACTAAATAAGTTTCTGTTAGATTTGCACCACTTAAACTTGCTCCTGTTAAGTTAACACCACTTAAGTTAGTATTGCTTAAGTCGGCACAAACTAAATTTGCATAACTCATTTTACTATTGCTGACATTAGCATTTTTGAAGTTAGTAAAAGTCAGATTTGCTGCAGTTAAATCACTTGTAGATAGTTTAGCATAACTTAAATTTGCATAGCTTAAGTTAGCCTTTTTAAGATTAGCATTTTCTAGGGTTGCTTTACTTAAATTTGCTTCATTAAGATTAGCATTTTTTAAATCAATATTTCCTAAATATGCTTCTGGTGCTTGTAAACTTCTCAGAGAAATACCGTCTTTATTCAAGTCTTGAATTGCCATAAATCTTGCCTGACTATCTTTGACACCTTTAGCTGCATCTATGATACTCCATGCTTGATAATGAAATTGTTTTTTTCGGTCAGGAGTTTCTTTAACAAACAAAACTATAGCAACAATAACACTAATAGCATCAATAGAATCTAATGTCTTAGCTAAAAAGGAATCTTCATCTATTATATTAACTACTACAACTGTCAGAATAACCGCAATAATTACTACCAACCATTTTGGTGATATCCAGAAAAGATTAACTATTTTTACTATTAATTTTTGCAGTTTTACTGTTGCTTCTTCTTGATAATATTGGTCGTTTGATTGTTGTTTTACTTGGTTGATTTGTGGTGTAAATTTTTGTTGAGTAGTCTCGTTTGATACAGATTTTTCTTGTGATTCAGATTTAGGTTTTTGAGCTGTTTCTGCTGCTGGTTTATTTGTATTTATATAACCTGCACCTTCAAACATTAATCTGCTAATTTGACCAATCGCATATATCCAAGCTTTTCTAACTTCTGGAGTCCAATCATCTTTAAGATATTGCTTGAAAGTTCTGAGTAATGTTTTTCCTACTAACGGATAATGTTGTTTTAAAGTACTATAATTAACATGACGAGCGCCAAGATTTCGTAAGACTTCTGCTAATAATTCTCAATGGCGTAAATTTTCTACTACTAATACTAAAGAATTGAGCAATTTTTTCTGTTAATTAGATATTTAATTCTTAGCAAATAATGGTTTTGCTTCTGGATATGCCATAAATAGATTTTCAGAGAAACTAGCAGCAAATTATTCTCCGTAAGGTTTGATTTTCTCAAAGCTATTTTCAATGATTTCTACTTGTAACTGAGAACTTGGTTTTGAGACTGGAGTTTTGTCTAGATTAATTTCAGAACTTGAGTTTGGGGAAGTGGAAATTTATGTGGGTGAATACCCCGCCCCTTCAAACATTAATTCCACAATTTGTTCATAAGCAAATACCCAAGCATTTTTGACTTCAATATTCCATTCATCACCAAGATATTGTTCTAAAGTTGTTAATAATGCTTCGCCAATTAATGGATAATGTTGTTTTAAAGTACCATAATTAACATGACGAGAACCAAGGTTTTGTAAGACTTCTGCTAATGCTTCTCGATGGCGTAAATTTTCTACTACTAATACTAAAGAATTGAGCAATTTTTTCTGTTAATTAGATATTTAATTCTTAGCAAATAATGGTTTTGCTTCTGGATATGCCATAAATAGATTTTCAGAGAAACTAGCAGCAAATTATTCTCCGTAAGGTTTGATTTTCTCAAAGCTATTTTCAATGATTTCTACTTGTAACTGAGAACTTGGTTTTGAGACTGGAGTTTTGTCTAGATTAATTTCAGAACTTGAGTTTGGGGAAGTGGAAATTTATGTGGGTGAATACCCCGCCCCTTCAAACATTAATTCCACAATTTGTTCATAAGCAAATACCCAAGCATTTTTGACTTCAATATTCCATTCATCACCAAGATATTGTTCTAAAGTTGTTAATAATGCTTCGCCAATTAATGGATAATGTTGTTTTAAAGTACCATAATTAACATGACGAGAACCAAGGTTTTGTAAGACTTCTGCTAATGCTTCTCGATGGCGTAAATTTTCTACTACTAATACTAAAGAATTGAGCAATTTTTTCTGTTAATTAGATATTTAATTCTTAGCAAATAATGGTTTTGCTTCTGGATATGCCATAAATAGATTTTCAGAGAAACTAGCAGCAAATTATTTTCCGTAAGGTTTGATTTTCTCAAAACTATTTTCAATGATTTCTATAGGTAACTCAACTTTAGATTTGGTTATTTCAATCTCTGAATTAATGTTAACTTTAGGAGGTATTATCTGTGTTTCTTCCTGTGTTTCTATTTCTCCTTCTATGTCTGCCAGAGATTGATAGTTTGCACCTTTTAACATCAATTTAGCAATTCCACGATAAGCAGAAACCCAAGCTGCTTTAACTTCAGAATTCCAATTTTCTTGAAGATACTCCTTTAAAGTCTCTAGTAATGATTTACCAACTGCTGGATAATGTTGCTGTAAAACTCCATAATTAACGTGTCGCGCTCCTAATGCTTCTATAACTCCTTTTAATACTCCTGGATGTCGAAGATTTTCCACTACTAAAATTAGAGCATCAAGCAACTTTTTCTGTTGCTTCTCCATATCAGTATTAACAAACAGTGGTTTTAACTCTGGATATTCTCTGAATAAATTTACATAAAAACTAGCTGCAAACTTCTCTGCATTCGGTTTTATTTGTGCAAAGCTTTGTTCTATAATTTCAATTTTTGACCCCATTTTTTCTTTACCATATTATATAGAATCCGGTTAAACAGTTGTCATTGCGACGATAGGAAGCAATCTCCTAAACCCATGAGATTGCTTCCTTCCACTCCGTTCCAGTCGCAATGACTGGAGTATAGTAATTATCCGGATTTGATATTAAATATTAATTATTCTCGTAAAGAATAAATATCTCAAAATAATTTTAATTTTAGCAACTTTATAGGGATTTTCAGGTCAATGAACCACATAAAAAAAAATGATGACTTTGTAGGGACGTTTTGCTGCGCAACATGAAACGCATTTTTGTTATGCAACTTCCCTACTATCCAAATGAAAACCGCTGTAGGTAAATACAGTGCTTTCTGTTGTGATGAAGTACACCAGTAGCGGGCAAGATATCTACAAGATTTTCATCATTTGCCCGAAATATGCTGTATATTTTGTCTTGAATAATTTGATGTAGAAATATTCCATAGAACATTCCTACAAGAAGACGAAATTAATCCCTAATTATCCAAACATCGCATCATTTAACTATACCAGAATGACCTTCTATATTTCCTACTGGTTCAAATTTCCCACCCAGGTATTCTGCTAAAAATTCCTCAGCGATCGCGTAAAAATGTAGACGGTTTTCTGGACGAGCAAAACCATGTCCCTCATCTGTATATAAAGCATATTTTACAGGTTTACCAGCATCTTCCATTGCCTTAACAATTTGTTCGCTTTCTGACTCCTTCACCCGTGGGTCATTTGCTCCTTGACCTATTAACAAAGGTTTCTGAATTTTATCTACAAAAAATAGAGGCGATCGCGACTTCAAAAATTCTGGTTCTGTTTCAATATCTCCCATGCGATGACTAAAGATTTTCTTCAGAGGTTCCCAATAAGGAGGAATAGTTTCCATCAAAGTAATCAAATTACTCGGTCCGACAATATCTACACCAGCAGCAAATACTTCTGGAGTAAAAGTTAATCCTGCTAATGTTGCATAACCACCATAAGAACCACCCATGATAGCAATTTTATCCCTGTCGGCGATACTATTTTCGACTAACCAGTTAACTCCATCAATTAGATCATCGTGCATTTTCGCTCCCCATTCCCGGTTGCCAGCATTGAGAAAATCTTTACCGTAACCAGTCGAACCCCGGAAATTAATCTGCAATACCACATAACCTCGGTTAGCTAACCATTGAGCTTGCGGTCTATAACCCCAAGTATCCCGCGCCCAAGGTCCGCCATGAACTAAAAGCACTGCTGAAGTTGGAGTTTCTACTCCCACAGGTTTAGTCAAGTATCCGTGAATAGTGAGACCATCCCTAGCAGTATAGGAAACAGGTTCCATCGGAGCTAACTGTAAACCTTCTAGTTGCGGTTGGTTCGTAAACAAAAACGTTGTAGTTTTGGCAGTGCGGTCATAAGCATAATAATAAACTGGTCCGTCATCAGTGAAATAAGCGACTAACCAGTTTAGATCGTTGAGAGTGCGGTCTACGATGCGAAACTCTCCTTTGTGAGCAGCTTTCAGGAATTCAAAATCTGCAACAATACTATCGTCTAAGATTTGCCATTCTAATTTGTCTTTGTAGAAACCTACTGCTTCAATGGTACGAGTAGTAGGATGAATGATAGCGCTACTAAAATCATATTGGGAGTCTTCAGCAACTACCTTTTCTTGACGAGCAGCGAGGTCGATAGCAAGTAGACGTTGAGCATTAGCATCGTGATTACCTGATATATAGAGAATTTTGCTATCATCCGAGAACATAACAGGACCACCTTCTTCATCTGGTCCCCAGTGACGCATAGTTTCCCAAGATTTTTCTGTAGTTTCCCGATAAACGAGGTCGGAACCTCCATCCTCAGTTCTAGCGATCGCTGCCCGGACTTGAAATTGAGCATCAGCAGTCCAACCAATAATATTGCCTGGGTTGTGAGTGTCAAATTCTACTGCACCATTATTGAGGTTGATGCGATAAACGTCGAAACTTTGGGGGTTTTTCAGGTTCAATCCCACCAACATTTGGTCGGGAAAATGATGATCTATATCTACTATGTTTGCTTTAACTCCTTGGAATGGAGTTAAGTCGCGCACTATGTTTGATTGAATATTTACTTGATAGAGATGAAAATTTTCATCACCGTCAGCATCTTGGAGGTATATCAGTTGGTCTTCGTTGTAAGTCCAAAGATAAATACGGATGCCTCGTTTTTTGTCGGCAGTAACTTGGCGATCGTCTTCTTTACCTACAGTTCGTACCCATACTTGCAAAACGTTTTTTTCATCTGGAGCAATGTAGGCAAGATATTTACCATCGGGGGACAGTTTTGGGTTAGTCCGTTCGGGGTTGCCGAATAAAATGTCACGGGAAATGAGAGGTGGAAGTTGTGTCATTTCAGTTATTAGTTATAAGTTAACAGTTATCAGCAGCAAACTGATTTTTTTGCTCCCATTAAAAGGAGGAAGAGACCTTATTTTTTGGTCATTTTTCGGTTTGCTGTTTGATTTTTTTTGTATATCATGTCCGAAAGCTCGTAGTAGGGCTAAAGCCGTAAGACAGAAATTGCTCAAGCCCTACTACAAACAAAAACTTATTATCCGGACATCATAATGATACCCTTTCTCAAAAGTAATGCTATATATTAAGTTTATTTCTGTATAAACCAATTGTAAGAGCAAAAACGGCCGTATGCTCTTACGCATCCTTTTTCATAAGTGGTATTAAATATATTTTACCTTTAGACCTTACTTTACATTTTGTAATATTTACCTACAATATATGTAGTGTAAACCTACCTTGACTTTTTATGTTACTACAAGCTAATCAACGGACAAAGTTAGATGATTCTGACGATCGCTTATTTTATTCTTTTCCCAGATTTGTCACTCATGTGGATGAAGGGTTTATTGATCAGTTGACCAATTTATATCGCGATCGCCTCAAACCCAATACTCGAATTTTGGATATGATGAGTAGTTGGGTTTCTCATTTACCACAGGAAATAGAATTTACCCATGTTGAAGGACATGGTATGAATGAGGAGGAGTTGGCAAAAAATCGTCAATTAAATCATTACTTTGTTCAAAATTTGAATCAGGATTTAAAAATACCTTTCCCGGACAAAGATTTTGATGCTGTACTCAACTGTGTTTCGATTCAATATTTGCAATATCCTGATGCTATATTTTATGAAATTCATCGTATTCTTAAACCTGGTGGGATAGCAATTATTAGCTTTTCTAATCGGATGTTTTATGAGAAGGCAATTAGTGCTTGGCGAGATAATTCGGAAGAGGGAAGAGTAAAGTTAGTAAAGAGTTATTTTGAGTCTGTAAAAAATGCTAATGGTGTTCCAGGATTTAGTCAAGTAGAGGTAATTTCTCAAAAGTCAAATGCACCTAGTTTTTTACAGATGTTAGGTTTAGGAGGAGGCGATCCTTTTTATGTTGTAATTGCTCATCGTCAGATTTAATACCGTTTAACTGAATTCAAAAGTCAAAAGCGAGTGTGTAATTCTGAGGTCTCCGTTTCCTGCGGAAACGCTTCGCGAACAGAATGTAAGACACACTCAAGACAGTCAAAAGTCAAAAGTAAGATTTTATCAGCTCAAAACTTTGACTATACAGTAATTTTAGGAAATTATTTCACATTTAAAGTTGGAAACTATTTGTGACATCTTTAAAGTGAATTGGTATAACGTTAACAGGACTTAGGCAGAAACCAGATTATAATTTGAAAAACAATAATCATGGCAATAAACGCGGTTTATTAGTTGGTTTGCGTAAGTCCTGATTAACTGTTACCTATGTTATGACTGTAGCAATATTTTATGGAGTTAATATTAAATAAGGGCTATCTTAACTATTAATACAATTCAAAAAAAAAGAATGTTATGAATAAATTTAGTAGTATAATTTTCAAACTCTGATTAACTTGGTAATTTTTATTCAAATAAAGTCAACAAATGTGCTATAAAAAGAAATGGGAATTATTTTAAATCCCTAACTGTCAAAAAAACAATTTTACTTAGATAATTAATTTAATCACAGTGATTTCACAAGAAAATACATTTAACATACAAGAATTAGAAACTATTGTTGGCAAAGACAATATCAGTTTATGGGAAAATATCGACCCAACAAAACAACAACAAATATCACAGGCTATCGCTCCCAACAACACTATTAACTGCATCATTTATCCAGAAACTCAAGCACAATTATCTGATGTTGTTGCTTGCTGCGCTAAAAATAATTGGGCGATATTACCTTGTGGTAGTGGTAGTAAACTCCATTGGGGAGGGTTAGTCAAAGTAGATCCAACTACTCACCACCAGGGAATAATAGTTGTCAGTAGCGATCGCCTCAACCGTCTCATCGAACACGCTGTTGGTGACTTAACTGTTACCGTGGAAGCCGGGATGAAATATGCAGAATTACAAGCAACTCTGGCAAAGGCAGGTCAATTTCTTGCCATCGATCCTGCTGATCCAGAAACGGCAACTATTGGCGGTATTATTGCTACTGCTGATACTGGTTCCCTACGTCAGCGCTACAGGGGTGTGCGAGATATGTTACTGGGTATTAGTTTCGTACGTTCGGATGGAAAAATTGCTAAAGCAGGAGGACGAGTAGTTAAAAATGTTGCAGGTTATGACTTAATGAAATTATTTACAGGTGCTTATGGCACATTAGGTATTATTAGTCAAGTTACTTTTAGGGTTTATCCTATACAAGAAGCATCGGGAACTGTTGTTTTAGTAGGAGAAAAAAATAATATTGCTCAAGCAGCTCAAACTTTATTATCTTCTGCATTAACACCTGTTGCCGTTGATTTACTTTCCAGCAATTTAGTTGAACAATTAGACTTAGGAAAAGGTGTAGGATTAATAGTAAGATTTCAAACCATAATAGACAGTGTTGAAGAACAATCTAATCGAGTATTAGAAGTAGGAGATAAATTAGGTTTAAATTCAACTAGATACCAGGATTATGAAGCAGAATTATGGGATAAATTAAAACAGAAAATTTGGCATTATCAGGAAAATACAGAAGTAATTTGTAAGATAGGATTAATGCCTAATAAAGCTGTAGAAACTTTAAATCAACCAGGTCTAGAAAATGGTTTAGGATTAATTCATGCAGGTGTTGGTTTAGGAGAATTACACTTTAATTCAGTTAGTCCTGAAACTATTTTAGAATTACGGCGATGGTGTGAATCTGTTGGTGGGTTTCTGACAGTTTTAGCGGCACCATTAGAGATGAAAGAAAAACTTGATGTTTGGGGTTATAATCAAAACGGTCTTGATTTAATGCGTGGAATTAAACAAAAATTTGACCCTAAAAATATTCTTAAGCCACATTCTTTTGTGGGTGGAATTTAGGGGAGTAGGGGAGTAGGGGAGTAGGGAGCAGGGGAGAAAGGAGCAGGGGAGTAGGGAGAAATAATAAAGTAGGTTGGGTAGAACGAAGTGAAACCCAACAAAGCTTTTCAAGTCAAAATTCAAAAGTCAAAAGTTAAAAGTGAGACACCGAAAAATGTAGCTTGGAAAGCATTATTTTTGTTTGGTTACTCCTGCGGAGAAGCAAGCTACGTTCCTGAACCCAACCTACACTCTGATAACTGTTTAAAATCTAATCCAGCAGAAACAAAATTATGTTAAAATTATTGTTTGGTTTTTCCGTTGGAAATGCTGCGCAAACGTCCCTCAACCCAACCTACCCTCTGATAATTGAAAATGACTCAATGTTTAAATCCTGACTGTTTAAAACTTAATCCACCAGACACAATATTCTGTCAATACTGTGGTGAAAAATTAGTTTTAGCCGAACGTTATTGGCCTATAAAAATTATCGGGCAAGGAGGTTTCGGCAGAACTTTTCAAGCAGTCGATAAATACAAACCTTCCAAGCCTTTTTGCGTCATTAAACAATTTTTTCCTCAAGCACAAGGAACTAAAACTTTATCAAAAGCTGCGGAATTATTTGCTCAAGAAGCTGAACGTTTAGATGGTTTAGGTAAACATCCACAAATCCCCGAACTTTTGGCATATTTTACCCAGAATAATCGACAGTATTTAGTACAATAATTTATCGAAGGGCAAAATTTACAATAGGAGTTACAAGAGTCGGGAGCTTTTAATGAAAGTCAAATTACAGTTTTAAATCTCTCTAAATCCCCCTTTAACAGCGGGACTTTGAAGTTCCCCCCTTTCCAAGGGGGGTTAGGGGGGATTAAATATCTCTACCCTAAAGATTAAAGGATTGCTATAATATTAAATTTAGGCTTGAAAAACTTTTAACATAAAAGATGCAAATACAAGACATAAACACCCAAAATAATCCCAAAATTCTAGCTAAAGATAGCAACTTTTTACAACAAAATCCACATTTAAACTCCTTAGCAGATAACCCTAGTTTTGACTCTCAAAATCCTCCCGATCAAGAATTAATTGATACCTGCGTTCACTGTGGATTTTGTTTATCAACTTGTCCTAGTTATCGAGTAATAGGTAAAGAAATGGATTCTCCTAGAGGCCGAATTTATGCTATGGATGCTATTAACAAAGGAGAAGCATCTTTCAATCAAACAACTTCTCAACATTTTGATACTTGTTTAGGTTGTCTTGCTTGTGTAACTACTTGCCCATCTGGAGTTCAATATGACAAATTAATCGCTGCAACTCGTCCACAAGTAGAACGAAATATCCCCCGTTCATTACCTGACAAATTAATTCGTAATCTCATCTTTAATTTGTTTCCTTATCCCAATAGATTACGACCTTTACTTATCCCTCTCTTCGTTTATCAAAAATTAGGAATTAGCAAACTTATTCGTGGTAGTAAATTGCTGGAAAAAATCTCTCCTAGATTAGCAGCAATGGAATCTATTCTTCCAGAAATTACTGTTGATTCTTTCGATAATAATTATCCTACTATTGTTCCTGCTCAGGGAGAAAAACGTTATCGAGTTGGTTTAATTTTAGGTTGTGTTCAAAGAATATTTTTCTCCCCCGTTAATATGGCAACAATTCGAGTTTTAACTGCCAATGGTTGTGAAGTTGTTATTCCTAAAAGTCAAGGTTGTTGTGCTGCATTGCCAGAACATCAAGGACAAACAGAACAAGCTCATACTATGGCAAAACAAATGATAGATAGTTTTGCTAATACTGGAGTTGATGCAGTTATTATTAATGCTGCTGGTTGTGGTCATACTCTAAAAGAATACGGTCATATTTTGCAAGATGATTCTGAATATTGTGAGAAGGCAAAAGAATTTTCTAATCAAGTTAAAGATGTGCAAGAATTTTTAGCAAATGTAGGATTAACATCTAAACTTTCTTCTTTAACTGAGGATGAAGAATTGAATATAGTTTATCAAGATGCTTGTCATTTATTGCACGGTCAAAAAATTAGTTTAGAACCCAGAAAATTATTACAACAAATTCCTGGAGTGAAGTTGCGCGAACCCATAGATGCAGCTTTGTGTTGTGGAAGTGCCGGAATTTATAATATGTTGCAACCTGAAATAGCTGATGAGTTAGGGCAACAAAAAGCTGAAAATTTATTAAATACTGGTGCCGAATTAATTGCTTCTCCTAATCCTGGATGTTCTTTGCAAATTAAAAAGCATTTAGAATTACAAGGCAAGAAAATGACTTTAATGCACCCAATGGAATTATTAGATTATTCCATTCGGGGAGTGAAGTTACAAAGAAAATAGGATGCTGGTGCATAGTAATGGTATAGGGAGTGTAGGAAGTGTGAGGAGTGTGGGAAAAAAAATGTATATTTTCACCATTACTATGCAGGACTACCGAAAATAGTAAATGCTACCTAAGTATAAAGAAAAGGAAAGCGATCGCTTTCCTTTTCTTTCAGATAAATGTTAACCATCAAACCTATGTTACGAGAAAAAAGTATTGAAACTACTTGTTATAAATTAGCTTAAACATGAGACTTCAAAACCCATCCATTTATTTGCATCAATTTGAAAAGTCTTCATCAACAATGAACAATACCTCCAACACACAAAGTGCCATTAATATCAAACAATTAAATATCAAAAAGCCATTAACAATTGTGTTTGTATCAATTCTAAAATTCAATCTGTTATTGATACTTGATGGTTCCGAGGCTAAAGTAATAGTTGATGTACTTATATTATTGTTAAAGACAAAATTGCTGCGATCGGCAGCACTAATATGATAAGTTTTACTTTGCTTAGGAGAAAATCCTAACCCTTCAGACATTCTATTATTAAATTCAGAGAAAGTATGAGCTTCTGAATTAGCTTCAATAGACTTAAATTTGGCTTGAGCTACTTCTGCTGTTCCTACGGATAAGGTAACAAGAGCAGTTCCAACAGTAGTTAAAAGTAATTTATTAAAAGTTTTCACGGGGGTATTAGCCTTTTATCTAAGAGTTGGTATCAAGTAATTTTAAATTGTTAATTTATTTTTACATTATTAAAGACAAAATTGATGTGATCTATATCACTAATATCAATTTTTATTTAGCTTAGGAGAAAATCCAAACTCTTCAGAAGACAAAAGTTTTCATGAGAGTATTAGTCTTGTATTTAAGAGTTGCTATCAAGTAATCTTCAGTTATAAATTTACACAACCGTAGATTTAAGTAAATTTTATAAAATCTTAATAATTTACAATTATATTTATACAGTTGCAAATACTTGGAGCAAGTTTGAGACTAAGATTTACAACAAATTGCCAGCGATCGCCGATTTATGAAGTTTTGATCAAGTTGAAGACCTTAGATTAGCTATTTGTCATTTGACAATACAATCAAAACTTTTGACAAATAACGTCCAACTTTCCTGAAAGAGTTGCTTATTGTCCAGTAATTCCATAAAATCTTACTTTTGACTGTCTTGAGTGCGTCTTATATTCTGGAGGGGCTGTGTGCGGAATTACTTCCGTACTCTATACGCCCCGTAGGGGACCTCAGAATTACGCACTCGATGTATGACTTTTGACTTTTGACTTGCGTGAAACGGTATAAGTCCTGAGATAATTTGTTAGTTGGAAACTGGAGGAAAATTTTACAAAATGAACCGCTCTCTATTTTTATTTATAAGTCTAGCTATTTTAGGTTTAACATCCTGTAACGCTGTTAAGGAAATTCAGGAATTAATTGACCCACCTCCATCGCCAACATCCACAGCATCTCCTATCAAACAAAAAGAACAAAGACAAGTATTTCCGATCGAGCAAAATGGAAAATATGGGTATATCAATAAGACGGGCAAAATCTTGATTCGACCAAGATTTGATCGGGTAAAAGATTTCTCAGAAGGATTAGCAGCAGTAAAAATTGGAGAAAGATGGGGTTATATTAATGAAACAGGAGAAATAGTTATTAAGCCAGAATTTGATTCTGTTTTACGTTTTTCCCAAGGATTAGCACCAGTCAAAAAACTTGGAGAAAGATGGGGTTATATTAACAAGAATGGAGAAATGGTAATTCAACCACAGTTTGAAGATGCGGTCTATTTTTCTGAAGGGTTAGCACGAGTAACAATTGATGGTAAGTGGGGTTATATCGATCAAACTGGCAAAATAGTAATTAAGCCAGAATATGGAGGACAAACAGGGCGGGGTTTCTTTGTTGACGGGTTAGCTGCTGTAAGGGTCGGTGCTGCTTATGAATATGGATATATAGATCGGAGTGGAGAAGTAGTCATTGAGACCAAATATGATTTTGCTGGAGATTTTATTAATGGTTTAGCGAGAATTCAAATTGGCGATCGCTGGGGGTATATTGATAAAAATGGCACAGAAGTCATTAGAGCAAAGTTTGAATTTACTCAAGATTTTTCTGAGGGTTTAGCAGCAGTTAAAATTGATGATAAGTATGGCTATATAGATGTTTCAGGCAAGAGAGTTATTCAACCGGAGTATGATTTTGCAGGCAATTTTTCCGAAGGTCTAGCAGAAGTCAGGATAGATGACAAATATGGCTATATTAATGCTGCCAATGAGATGGTTATTGAGCCTGAGTTTGATAATGCTTTTGCCTTTTCTAATGGTATTGCAGAGGCATGGGTAGAGGACAAAAAGGGTTACATAGATAAAATTGGTAGGTTTGTCTGGAATGTAAATAATTGAGGGAAGGAAGAAGGATTCATTAATTGATAATTTATAATGGATACTTGATAATTACCTCTGGTTAAAACCTTACGGGAATTGAAGATCAGGAAATATGATTTCTTCTATTGGTCGATTGGATATGGCGTTTTCGCCTAAGAGCCGACATGAAAAGCGGAGCGACATGTTTGCGCTAGCATTCCGAAGGAAAAAGCGGAGCGGCTCTGCAAGAGCGGGAGACCTTTCCCTCCGGGACGCTTTCCTAGGTCATGCTCCGCAAACGCGCACTTCGGAGCTTTGCGTTAGCAAACGCCATCCCATCCTACGGAATGCTTCGCATTTCCTGACGGAATGCTCCGCAAACATGTCGGCGACAGCCGTTAACGAAGTTGTGCGGAACGCTAAACGACCGCTTTTTTTTCCCTATCCAAGGGGAGGGCTGTTTCATTCTTGGTTAAGGCTCCAGGGGAGCAGGGGAGAATTTTCCACCCTTTAGCCTGGATTTTCCTCAAATTTATCAAGCAATAATTTTGGTGTAGCAATTGATTTTTCAGAAATTACGTTGATTTTACCGATATTATTCGGGAGCTTTTCCCTCCCTCCACCCCGAAAAATTCCCCATTTTTCGCGCATTTTTCCCCAAATTTCGGATTAAGTGCCCCCAATTCCCCAAATATTGATTATTTATTTGACGCCTGAAACAGCCCTGCTATCCAAGGGGAGGCTTTAAACCATAATTAGGGTTTGCTGAAAAAGTCTTTTTTAGAGAGTAGGGGAGTAGGGGAGTAGGGGAGTAGGGGAGCAGTAATTTTTTTGCTATACTCAGCAGCGAAAATACTAACTTTTTGATTTTTCGGGAACCGTGCATTAAGAGCTGAAACAGGCGTACTTTTTACCGACCTAAAAAGGCTAAAACCTTTATCTGTAAATACTTTGAGATTTAATCAGCAAGCCCTAATTATTTAATTATTAATAATTAATAATTAATTATTCGGTAATACAAAATCTGGTTATCAAAAGTATATTGTTCAAACTCCTCTCTAACCCTTCTGCCTTCTGCCTTGTAATAATGGCAAATGCTATGATTAAGTTGTATTTTCAATCTTGATAGAGAGGATAATTATGTCCCAAACTTTCAGACAAGGATACGCTGTTGTTGTGGGAGTAGGTGCTGATTTACCTGTCACAATTGATGATGCTACTGCCGTTGCGAATCTGTTGGGCGATTTATCTCGTTGTGCCTACCCTACTGAGCAGGTGCGTTTACTAACAGAAGAAAAAGCAGATCGTACTAATATCCTATCTGCCTTGAGTTGGTTAGCTGAGACGACGGGAGAAGATGACACAGCGATCGTTTATTTCTCCGGTCATGGAATGGAAACACCGGATTATTATTTGATGCCTTATGGTTATAATCTGGCAAATTTGGAGGGTACCGCGATTCGTGGCGAAACCTTCAGCGAGCATCTGCGAGCTATTAAAGCTAAGAAATTATTGGTACTTCTAGATTGCTGCCATGCTGGCGGACAAGCAGAAGCTAAGGGAATGATTAAATCACCTCTGCCACCATCGGCGATCGCTGAGTTGGGCAGCGGTAATGGTAGGGTTGTACTTGCCTCTTCTCGTAAGGATGAAGTATCTTGGACGGGAAAGCCATACAATGTCTTTACAGCAGCATTGTTGGAAGCTTTGGCTGGTTATGGCACATTTGAACAAGACGGCTATGCTCGTGTGTTGGATCTTACTATGTGGGTAGGACGCAAGGTTCCGGAACGCACAGATGACAAACAGCATCCCATCATTAAGGTCAGTAATTTAGAGGATAACTTTGCTTTAGCCTGGTATACTGGAGGGGAGAAAAGTCCGCGTCCGTTGCCAAAATGGGCAACTAATATTCCATCTATTACACCAGGGTTAGATGTTGAACAGGTAGCTACCTGGCGACAGATGTTGGTTAACTATCGTGAAAATTTGCTGCTGATTGAAGAACGCATGACTGAATTTGTTGAATTTACTGATATTCCACTAGGACTTGTTAAAAATAAACGTCGGATAGAGGCGGAAATAAACAAGTTGGAACAGAAACTAGGAATTAAAGGTTAAAAAAATCTTGAAATGATGAGCGATTATTTTCCATCTTATCGGGAAAAGATTAAATCTATTCACCAACAAATAGCTGAAGTTAAAAAAAACTTAAATCTAATTAATGAAGACATATCTTGGTATCCCGAATATCAAGACATTCCTTCAGCTAAAAGAAAAAATAAGAAAGAGCAGGAAGAAAAGTTAGTTAATCTGCGTGAGCAACTAGGACGAATATTAGAGACTCAGGCAGACCTTAGTAAGGTATCAAAAAGTCTTTTTATGGCACCTTATCTTATCGATCGAATTCAGCATGAATTAGCACTTTTAAAAGCTGTTGAAAAGCTAAACAATAAGGTTGACAAACTATTAGTTTGTCTTATTCATGGTGACAAGCAACAGTCTCAGGATATGTTTCTAGAACGTCTTAGAGTGGATTTTTTACCCAAAAAATTTCAAGAGCCTGAGATGACCATTTATCATGTGCGATTTCCTGAAACTTTAAAAAACTTTCAGGATCAACTTCAATATAATCTAGCTGATACTATAGTTGGGGAAAAAATAACTGAATTAAACAAGGAAATAAATCACGTTTTAGCTGAATCACCAGTGCCAGTTATTATCTCTACATATATGTATTGTGAACATTGGCTAAAATCTGCTTGGCCAGTAATTAATAGCTTTCTGGATTTTTGGGAAAATTGGCCGTTCATTTCTCCTAACCAGCACCTATTTGTGTTTTTATTTATTGTTAGTGACTATAAACAAGATAGTGGGATGTTAGAGAGATTTAAGGTTCTATTTCTAGGCAGTGAAGATTCCGAATTAAATAAGAAACTCAACAAACTTTCAGAAAGCAATTTTTCTCAGTTTAATAATTTTTATGGCGTAGTTTTACCAAAATTAGAAGGGATTACTGAGCAAGAAGCAGCAGAATGGGTAGACGTAGTAGAGAGAAAACATTTCCCTGATAATTTGGCTTTTGTCAAAGATACAAAAAGCGAAATTCAAGCTATATTTAATCAATATCAATCAAAAGATAAACCTAAAAGAATTCCTCTAGATCAATTAGCCCGTAAGTTGTCAGCTATTTTGGTGGATTACGCTGTTACTTCAGATGATTATACTGCCAGGAGGGAACTGCCATGAATTTCCCATTTTACTTTGGTGACGGAAAACGGAAGCGACGCGACACACCAGCACCTCTGCCTGTGTCACGGCGTGCCCAATTTATGAAGCCAGAAAATTATTTGGCAGATCCTGGTCTTCGTGATGCCTGCAATGTTGCTTTGCTCTTGGGTCAACCCTTATTACTGACTGGAGAACCTGGTACTGGCAAGACCTTGTTCGCTTATAGTCTAGCCTGGGAATTAGGTTTTGACGAGCCACTTAAGTTTGAAACCAAATCTACCAGCACTGCCCGCGATTTATTTTACAACTATGACCCCTTGAGGCAATTTCAAGATGCCCAGAGTGGTATAGTAGGCAAAAGCCCTCTGGACTATCTGACATACAACGCTTTGGGTATAGCCATCTTGCTGACTGGAGAGCAGTCTGAAATTAAGAATTTTGTTCCTCCAGATTTTATTCATCCTGGTAAAAGACGCTCTATTGTTCTCATTGACGAAGTAGACAAGGCAACCCGCGATTTTCCTAATGATATCCTGAACGAATTGGAGCATCTGTACTTTCGGGTGCCAGAACTAGGCAACGTCGAGATTCAAGCTAATCCTGAGTTACAACCTATAGTGGTAATCACCAGTAATTCCGAGAAAGACCTTCCGGACGCATTTTTGCGGCGTTGTGTTTACTACAATATTCCTTTTCCACAAAAAGAGCGTCTTGCGGATATTGTTACCAATAGGTTAGGTTTGTACTCTGCTGGTAGCAGTGAATTTCTGGTAGCAGTGAATTTCTCCAGGATGCTCTGGATATTTTCTTTAAGCTACGCAAGAGCGGCTTGCGCAAAAAACCGGCGACTGCTGAACTTTTGGGTTGGATGATAGGGCTCCAAGAAATTTCAGATGGTACAGATAACCCGCTTGTTAAGTCTGAGTTAGCTCTGCGAACTCTGAGTAATTTGATAAAAACTGCTGAGGATCAAGATAAAGCTAAGGAGATAGTGAAGCAATGGGTAGACAGTCGCCAAAAGTAAGCCCAGGATGGCTAGAACCAGAAAAGTTGATTTAGTTCATTGATGAGCTGCGCAGAGAACACAATTACAATATCGGCGTGTCGCAATATATTGTTGCTCAAGAACTGATAGTTGCCCTGAGTGCAAAAGGAGAGGAGCTAGAGGAACCCCAGAGGCTGAGAAGCCTTCTCAGTCCCTTGCTATGCAGTTCCCCAGCAGAACAAAAGGATTTCCAGCTACGGTTTTACCAATGGATTGAACGCATGGGTTTTGCTGTTGACGAGGCTATTCAAGAAGATAAAAAGGCTGAGGCAGTTAAACAGGAGTTGAAAAAGATTGAGCGGCAATGGCGACGGCTACGGTGGGTACTATTGGCGATTGCTATCCTCGTTGCCATTGTTCTAACCTATTCCCCGATCCAGCAATTGCTATCTCCACCTGCAAACGTTAATGGTAGCCATACACCATCCTCACCTCCAAACATTAATGATAGCCCTACATCATCTCCACCTCCAAACGGTAACGATATAGTTTTTCCTCAAGAATGGCAGACTATACTATTATGATTAATACTTGTGACCCTGTTTACCTCTTTAGCTTGGAGATTCTGGTGGTATTGGCGTGCGCGTCTATACCTCAAGCGTCGTGCGACCAGGCGACAGCCAGAAATTCAGCGAGTTTCTATCTCTGGCTTCGATGAGGAACTGTTTCCCAGCGTTTTGTTCTTGCGCATTGCTCAAGGTTTTAGGCGACGTATTCGGGTTCCATCCAATGAACTTGATGTTGACAAGACCGTAGAAAAAACTGTGCGGGGAGGAGGTTGGTTTGCGCCAGTGTACGGCTACCATCAGATTCTCCCTGAATACCTCGTTCTCATCGACCGGGCAAATTACGGCGACCACCAGGCGAGATTTGTCAAGGAAATGATTGCTCAACTCTCCCACAACGAAGTCTTAATCGCAGGTTACTATTTTGATGGCGACCCCCGTGTTTGCTTTCCGATGACAGGAAAAGAACCTCCTTCTAAGCTACGGGAAATTGCGGTGAAGTACGGCCAACATCGACTGGTCGTATTCTCCGATGCAGACAGTTTTTTTAGTTCCCTAATTGGCGAACCCGAACCCTGGCTTGATTTCTTTTCGAGTTGGTCTGAGCGGGCTATATTGACTCCCAAACCTTCGGAACACTGGGGATATCAGGAACTATAATTATCGCGAGAGTTTATTGTCCTACCCGCTACGAATGATGGGTTGATTGATTTGATACGCAGCATTGAATATGGAAAATCACCTTATGTGCCTTCAGAGAAAAGTAGGGCACCTTTTCCGGAAGCATTGAGAGTCAGAGGGCGACGCTGGATAGAGCGAGATCCACCTGAGCCAAGGCTGGTGGCTGATGTCCTAGAATCTCTCAGACGCTATCTGGGTAAAGCTGGTTACTATTGGCTGAGTGCTTGTGCTGTATTTCCCGAACTACATTGGAATCTCACAGTTGACCTGGGTAATAAGCTCAAGACTGATGATGGCAGTTCCCTGCTTCAGGCTTGTCGGCTCACCGATATAGCTCGTTTGCCTTGGTTTCGATATGGTTATATGCCAGACTGGTTGCGAGCGTGGCTGATTTACGACTTGCCTCGCCAACAGGAAGATGAGGTTCGTCAACTGCTGAGAAATTTCCTGGTGGCAGAACCCGATGAGCAAGGTATCGTGGGAAGATGGCAATTTCCAATTGCTCGGCAGCACAGCGATGTTGTCTCCAAGTTGGCACAACCACTTCTCCACTTGCTTTCTAAAGAGGCACCTGCGGATCATCCTCTGCGGGACTACATTTTTCAGGAGTTTATGACGGGTCGTAAGCGACTTGCAGTGCGAATGCCGGAAAAGCTAAGCAAGCAACTCCGTCGCAAATCTTCACAACAAGTAGGATGGGGGCTTTGGTTTCAGTTGGTATTGGCAACTGCTGTGGGTTTGACTGTGACTGGTGTTGTAGCTTTACCTGTAGGCTTTGCTATGAGCAATGCTGTTACCGGGGTTGTTATCAGGATTGTTATCTTTGCTGTTATCGGGGTTGTTATCGGGGCTTATACCGGATTAGCGCAGTGGTTGCTGCTTAGAAAGCAACTTTTCCAGGCTGACTGGTGGATACTGGCAACTGTTTTGGGCTGGGCTTTAGGCTTGGCTTTGTTCAGCGTGGTAAACGATGCTGTGAACAATACTGTAAGTGGGGCTGTTATTGGATCTGTTATGGGACTTGCCCAATGGTTGGTACTCAGAACACAACTTTTCCATACTGGCTGGTGGATAGTTGCAACTATTTTGGGCTTGACTTTAGGCTTTGCTATGAACGATGCTTTCTTTAGGGTTGTGAACGATCCTACGAGCAGGGCTATTATTGGGGCTATTATCGGGGTCATATACGGAGCAATTACTGGAAATGCTTTGGTTTGGCTGCTCCGACAACCAGGCAATTATCTCCTGCGTCAACGCCGTATGGAGGTTCTTAATTATCCCAAGTATCATAGACGTTTTGAACGTCTCAGTTGAGGTTTTAAATCTCTCAATGGTTTTGTTGCATAAAAGTAGCTATCGCTGATTTTTCTTAGATTGATGTTTTATTCATCTATTGGACAATAGTTAGGGCTGGCTGATTAATTATAAAAACATTGATATATAAAGGTTTCAGAATTTTTAGTCGAAAAAAGTGCCTGTTTTTTAGCTATTGTAGTCTCAAAATAGTTATTAGGTTTTGGCTCAACTTGGAAAAAGTAGCGATAGAACATCCGTTCCGCGAGAGCGAGGGCTGATTTTTCCTTTTATAGATTTTGATTTATCTATTGGACAATAGTTACAACAGTTTTCGCGATCGCTGATTTTTCCTTTTATAGATTTTGATTTATCTATTGGACAATAGTTACAATAGTTTTCGCGAGAGCTGATTTTTCTTTTGATTGATTTTTATTTATCTATTGGACAATAGTTACAGCAGTGTTCGCGAGCGCTAATTTTTCCTTTTATAGATTTTGATTTATTTATTCGACAATAGTTACAGCAGTTTTTGCGATCGCTGATTTTTCCAAGAATGAATCAGGACTTACGCACCAAGCGCTATATCTAGTCAGGGAGAATGCCATTCACCCCTACAGATGGCGTATAATTCCATATTTTGCGTAAGTCCTGTGAATGTTGTTATTGATTCTAATTTACTAATAGTTGTTGTGAATGTTGAATATATTCAAGCAAAGCTGTTTCTATTTGGGCAAGAATTGGGCAAAAAAATTACTCTCCTACGAACGTTGCATCTAAAGTCCCGACCCGACTCCCCCACTCATTAAAAAAGACTTTTTCAGCAAACCCTAATTGGTTGGGCTTCGGTTCCTTAACCAAACCTACAGTTATTGCACTTTTGATTTTTAAATTCCCCACTACAGCTATTGTACATTTAACTTGCAAGTTATCAACATAACAAACCTTTATTGGTACTCATATTTTAACATTTTATCTGGAAATAAGAATGTTTTTGAAATAAAAAAATATTTTGATTTTAAATCAATTTAATTAAATTTTGTGTTTAAAATTATATACAAAACCTCTATTTTTGTCAATAGTTATGTAAGCTTTATTTTAAATTAACAATTGTAACAGTTGATACTAAAACCCTTGAAAAAATTGTGATACCTTAAAGTCAAGGTCGGAAAATAACGACCATTAATGGCTAAAAAAAACCATTATATTAGCAATAGCAATTACTCAGTTGAAAAGGGGAAATAACTATGAGTCTAAACCAGGAAAAACATCAATCTCCTCATCATGTTGTCATCGTTGGAGGTGGGTTTGCAGGATTAGAAGCTGCCAAACAGCTTGGGAAAGCACCTGTAAAAGTAACCTTGGTTGACAAAAGAAATTTCCATCTATTTCAGCCATTACTTTATCAAGTAGCTACAGGAAGTCTTTCCCCTGGAGATATTGCTTCTCCTCTTCGCGGTGTAGTTGCTGAACAGAAAAATACTCACGTTATTATGGGTGAAGTCGTGGATGTCGATCCCGAACAGAAAAAACTCATTTTACGCGATCAAGAATTAGATTACGATACGTTAGTTATAGCTACTGGTGTTAGCCATAACTATTTTGGAAATGATTGGTCAGAAAAAGCTCCCGGACTAAAAACAGTAGAAGACGCACTAGAAATGCGTCGAAGAATCTTCGCCTCTTTTGAAGCTGCAGAAAAAGAATCGGACTCAGAAAAACGGAAAGCACTATTAACCTTTGCGATAGTTGGCGCAGGTCCAACAGGTGTTGAATTAGCAGGTGCTTTAGCAGAATTAGCTCACACTAAATTAAAAGAAGAATACCGTTCCATTAATACTACCGAAGCTCAAATTCATCTGATCCAAAGTGGAGAGAGAATTTTACCTTCTTTCAAACCTGCTTTGTCAGAAAAAGCAAGAATAGAGCTGGAGAAGTTGGGCGTCACAGTGATGACCAAAACACGGGTGACTAATATCGAAAACGATGTAGTCACTGTTCGTTCTGGAGAAACAACAAAAGACATTCCAGCTCATACCATATTGTGGGGTGCAGGAGTTAAAGCATCAGCAGTGTCTGAAGCAATATCTAATCGCACAGGTGCAGAATTAGACCGTGCAGGTCGCGTTTTCGTAAATGAAGACCTGACAATACCTGGTCATCCTGACATTTTTGTGATTGGAGACTTAGCTAACTTCTCTCATCAAGGAGACTCCCCAGTACCTGGAGTTGCTCCAGCAGCAATGCAGGAAGGAGTTTATGTCGCCAAGCTAATTAGAAAGCGGTTGAAAGGTCAGACTTTAAAACCATTCCACTATATTGACTATGGTAGTTTGGCTGTTATCGGTCGTCACCAAGCAGTTGTACAGTATAAAGCCATTCGTTTCTCTGGACCTCTAGCTTGGTTTTCTTGGTTATTTATTCATATCTACTATATGATTGAATTTGATAACCAACTAATTGTAATGATTCAGTGGGCATGGAGTTACTTTACTGGTCAAGGTGGCGCTCGTCTAATTACTGAAAAGGCAACAAAAACACCTACTTATGAAGAATGCCAAGCTCGCTATACTCCACTCCATGAGTGACAGGTGAATCATCTGTTGAAGCTTAATTGAACAGATCGAGCTAAATTGAGCGATCGCCATTCTCCTAATATGGGAAAGTGGCGATCGCTTTAAAAGTAGATGGGGAGATGGGGAAATGGGGAGATGGGGAGATGGGGTGTATTAGATATCTCCTCAAATCCAATCATCAAATCAATTATTACCCATTTCTTATCAATTACTTCCCCTGATGACCTATTTTCTGGAGATACCAAATGGCTTCTATAAAATTAATTCATAATTGGAAGAAACCCTTCTGCCTCCAGCATAGCTGCCCTCTGCCTTCCTTCCTCAAAAGTATAATATCATGTCCGTTGGTATCGGAGCGTGTAAAAGTTGGGGAAAGAGCTACCATTAGTAAGGTTTTTCCTTCTTCTTTCTTCCTTCTTCCTTCTTCCTTACCTTCCCTATACAAGACCGATGCTACCGGACATGATATAACTACTCAAACGGACATGATATCAGTCACTATAGCGCTATCTATCATGGCTACGTCAGCTATTTCGTCTACACATACTGAGCTAGTATTGTCTTAATCTCGTTGGTTTTGAGCTTTTTTGCTAGTGCCAACAGCGGTGACACAAATGCTTCATATTCTGCTTCCTCTGCCATTAACCCTTCCAACTGTCGGCGAACGCGACGAAAGTCTCCGGCTTCAGCAGCTTCATACACTACTCGCAGTTGTTCTAGGGGCGGTATTGTTATCGCTACCTCTGCCTCAGAGGTGGTTCCTTCAAGCAGATCATTCTCAGCATATTCCCACTCTAGGTCTAGCTCGTCCGCTAAAAGCTTGAACAGTTTTTCAGCATTAATAGGTTTCGGCAGGAAGGCATTCGCTCCGGCCTTCAGGGCGAGTTCTTGGTCTTGCTTAGACACATAAGCAGAAGACACAATAATTTTTTGAGGTTGCAGCTTTGGGCACTGCTGCACCTGCCGTAGTAGTTCAAACCCATCCATCACTGGCATAGCCAAATCCGTAATCACTAAATCAAAGGGCTGCTCTTGCAGCTTTTCCAGTGCTTGTTGACCATCCTCCGCTTCGACCATTTCAAAGCCAATAGGACCCAACAGATTCACTAAAACGCTGCGATTTTCCCAACGATCATCTACTAACAACAGTCGCTGTCTCTCTCCGGTGTAGCCAACAATGGTGTGGTTGTGCAGGTTGGTTGGCGGCATCTCCCACTCAGAGGCTAAGGGCACAACGATCTCAAAGCTAAATTGACTGCCTTTACCAACTTCACTTTGTACTTCAATGTCGGACCCCATCAATTGCACAATCCGATGACTAATGGCCAAGCCTAACCCTGTACCTTCCGACTGCTTTCGGCGATCGCCTACTTGCATAAAAGCCTCAAACAGCCGTTTGAGATCGGCTGGGGCAATGCCTACTCCAGTGTCACTCACCACAAATCTCAGGCGACGACGATCTGAATCAAGGGCAGCAGCAGCCCATACTTGCAAGGTAACTGTGCCGCGATCGGTAAATTTAATGGCATTGCCTAACAAGTTGAATAATACCTGCCGTAGTCTCTGTTCATCCACTTCAACCCCTTCGGGTAATCCTGATTCAACCTGATAGACAAACTCCAAACCTTTTTGGGCTGCACGAACTCGGCAGGCTTCCACGACCCCCTGTAAACAGGAGGCTAGATGAATTGATTTCGGAATCAGGTCGAGTTTGCCCGCTTCAATCTTGGCTAAATCCAAGATGTCATTAATCATGCCCAGCAAATGGTTGCCACATTTGTGCATAATTTCGACTTGCTCTTTTTCTTTTTCGGGTAAAGCGGGCGATCGCTTCAATACCTGGGCATAACCGAGAATGCCATTGAGGGGGGTGCGTAACTCGTGACTCATATTGGCGAGGAATTCGCTCTTAGCTTGGTTAGCCACTTCTGCTTTTTCTTTGGCACATCTCAGCTCGACAGTTCGCTCTTCTAGTTCAGCTGTTCGCTCTTGTACTCGTTGTTCCAGTAATTCGATAGACTCCTTAAGTTGGTGGGTCATGGTATTAAAAGTACGAGCCAATTCGCCAATTTCATTGCCATATCCGATGTCTGCACGAGCGTTTAAATTACCATCGGCAACTTGCCTGGCAATCATTGTCAAGCTGCCAATGGGAGAAGAAATAACATGTGCCATGCCAAATCCCACGCCAATTGCTGCAATTGTCGTTCCAAAAGCAAGGAGGAGGTTATTTCGGGTTTGAATTTTGATGGGTTGGAGAAAAACAGATTTCGGTCGCAAATAAGCGACCTTCCAAGAGATGGTTTGGGTAGATTCGAGCGCTCCAGCATATTTTCTTTTCTTTTCTTCAGAAAGAATAGTATCAAAGTAGGGGCGATCGGGGCTAAAATTTGCAGCAAATTCATCAAATTTGGTAAGTTTAGTTGCGTTATCGGTAGGGATGGAAGCCGGCAAGCGATAAATTGCCTGTAACTCCTGAATAGTATCGGCTTTTGGAGGAGCGAGAAATTGGAATAGAACTTCTTCCGGTAGGTTCCCATCATCTCTATATCCTTGTGCCAAGCGTAAATTTCGATCGTCCAGCAGAATGGCAAAGGAAAAAGAACCAGCTAAATTATTATTTTCCAACACGATATGTTGGAGTTTGGTTGCGCTGTACTGACTGCGTAACACTCCAACGACTTTTCCAGTCTCGCGATCGCGGACTGACTGACTGAAGTACAAGTAAGGCTTGCCATCAAGTTCAGAAAATTCTAAGTTGGATACAAAAGGTTCTCCTGTTACTAGAGTAACTTGGAAGTAGTCGCGCTCTGACTCATCTTGTCCGATCTGAGGAAAGTGGGTATCAAGCAGATTCTGCCCATTGGTATCAAGAAGAGCCCAAGACACTAAAAAGATTTTATCTTTGGCAATCAAGGTATTTAGCGTGTTGAGGGCTTGTTCTTTCAGGGCTGGAGAAGTGCTTGGTGCAGTTTTTAAATAGGAGGCAAGACTTTCTTGTTGCGCTTCGGTAACAATTGCCATTAAATTGGCACTAACGAACGCATCAATGTTTGCTACAGTTTGAGAAGCAGCAGCATTGAGGGATTGATTAGCCGATTTAATCAAAGCCCTTCGCGTGCTTTGGTGATTCCACCAAACAAAGCCGGCAAGAGGAGTTAGAGAAATGAAGCAAAATAAGCCTAACAGTTGATAGCGTAAGCTGTAATTCTTGAAGAAGTATTTTAGAGGACGAATATTTCGAGGGATAAGTTTCATTAGTCAGGGAATAGGGAATAGGGAATAGGGAATAGGGAATAGGGGGGAGAAAATTGTTTATTTCATGTCTTACATTGATTTAATTAAAACTTTTGCAATAAGTCTATTATAGGGTTTGTGCTACTTGGGCGGCCGCTTGTGCCATGTTGTCCAAAGTAGTTTTAATGCTCTGTTGATTAGTCATTAATTTTCCAAGTTCCACAGGAAAGCGATTGAAACCAAGTTCGATCCAATTAGGAAGGTGAGGTTCCACTCCCATAAGATTTTCAATAGCATCTAGAGTCACATCGAAATACTTAACAACATTTGGTTGCGCTCCAAACCCAACTCTCAATCGAGGATCTCTATAGGTGCTGCGACGAACGCCGTTGGTGTTGCTCAATATTGCTACCCTGGTCATCGTGTCTGCGCTTGTGAGCCATTGCAGAAACACCCATGCTGCTTCTTGTTGCTTGCTATAACGAGATAGTAACAAACTGCTGCCTCCACAATGGCTGATGCCCGGAACTTCCCCAAAAGCACATTCGCGGTAAGAACGCAGGGCAATTTCTTGGGGACATCGGACAGTTGCGACTCGTCCTGACACTTGAGACATCGGCGATGCTTCAAACCATGGAAACCAATCTGCCCAAGAGATTAACATAGCTACCCGACCTTGGCGAAAGGCTTCTGCTTCCCCATACCAATCCCAGGTTAATGCTTCGGGAGGAGCATATTGTCGTTGAGCTAGTAAATATTCCATTCCCGCGATCGCCCGCTCGTCGTTAA
This sequence comes from Dapis hubbardiae BLCC-M172, assembly GCF_050016015.1. Taxonomy (NCBI): domain Bacteria; kingdom Bacillati; phylum Cyanobacteriota; class Cyanophyceae; order Oscillatoriales; family Microcoleaceae; genus Dapis; species Dapis hubbardiae. The sequence continues at coordinate 53,664 of NZ_JBNHEQ010000297.1, read as the reverse complement.
TAGCTGGCGTTCCATCCCCATGATAAAACGACCCCCCATGAGACCATAGCCAAGCGGTCATATTGCAAAGCAAGCTGTTATGCCCTACCTTCCACTGTCCTGCTGTTCCATAAACTTGAGGTTTTTTTGCTTCGTTAATAATTTGCGCTGTTGCTAAATATTCTGTCATTGTTGTCGGGACGGACAACCCCAATTCTTCAAAAATATCTTGGCGGTAGAACATGATAAAGATGGGGATGTCATAGGGGATTGCTACCAACTGTCCTTTATAGGAAGACATATTAGCAACCAAAGAAGGGAAAAAATCCTCAAAATTGTAGTTGGGATATTGTAAGTCAGTGTTCTCTAGCAAATATCTGGGTTTGACCGCAATATTAGCAAAACGACCGACCCAATCTCGATCGCAATACATGATGTCATAGATTCCGGTTTCTCTGGCAATGTCTTGCTCGATCCGTCCCAAGACACGTTCGAGGGGTAATAGCTCCCATTGCACTTTGATTCCTGTTAGGGGAATAAATTATTCTTGAACTAATTTCCAAGCAACTTGGGCACTGGGTACATCTTCTGTAATCAATCGTATAGTCATGCCGGAAAATGTTTTACCTACATCTTTGAGAAAGTGGTAAGCATCGGTTCCGATGACGCTTGCTGATTCTAAACCGCGAGTCTCTTCAAGGGATAATTTAACAGATGAAGAAGAGGAAAACCGACTACAAGCTTTGAGTGCGTAAGTTGCACTCCATCCTAATGCTGCTGATGTTCCTAAACGCAATACATCTCGTCTTTTCATTGTTAAGTCTAATTTTTAAGTGATTAAGTAAAATTAATTGTATATTTAGTAATTAGGGTTTGCTGAAAAAGTCTAATAGGCACTATATATAGAGCCTTTGCGTAAGTCATGTGTATATTTGGTAATTACAGCGGTTTTCATATGAATAAACCACAATGATACTAACTCCTAACTCCTAACTCCTAACAATGAGTTTAGTGGTCTACCCAACTCAAAAGCGCAGTAAGTTAAGTAAATAGGTCATTTCAGTTATCAGTTATCAGTACCTCCGACTAAAGTCTCTGGCTTGAAATTCTGACATGATCGTTTACAAAGCCCGTGTTTAGCCATAATAGTTTTTTGCTAGTTTGTGGGGTGTAACGAGGTAATTATTAATTATTAATTGTTAATTATTAATTATTGAATAGCCCCAAATTTGCAATTGAGATCTAATCCGAACCATCAATTCAAGCATATCAATGGGTTTAGCCACATAATCACTACCACCTACAGAAAATGCTTTCACTTTATCCCAGGTTTGATCCACAGCACTCACGAAAATCATAGGGATAAGTTTGGTCTTGGCATCTGCCTTCAGTTGTTGACAAACATCATAGCCGTTTATATCTGGCATCTTAATATCTAGCAAAATCAGATCCGGCAATATCATCTCAGCAATTCTTAATGCCTCCGAGCCACTATCTGCTTGCCAGACTTCATACCCTTCTTCTTCCAATACATCAGTCAATAGGGCTAAATTTTTGAGTTCATCATCCACCATCAGAATCTGCTTTGACTCTGAAGCAATAGTCTGGTGAGGAGTTGCCTGACCTTGCTCCTCAATTCCAAGCATTTTCTCTTGTATCTGGCGAATTTGCAGTTGATTCTCAATACGAACGATCGCTTCTAATGTATTGAAGGGTTTAGTGATGTAGTCACTCCCACCCACAGAAAAACCTTTGACTTTATCCCAAGACCCATCTAAGGCACTGATAAAAATAATCGGAATGGCTGTAGTTTCTCGATCCGCTTTAAGGTGCTGACAGACAAGATAACCATTCATATCTGGCATATTAATATCGAGCAGAATTAAATCTGGCAGTATCTTCCTTGCCATTTCCAAAGCTTCTACACCACTGGTAGCTTGCCAGACTTCAAACTCATCCTCTTCCAGGATGTCGGTTAGTAGAGCTACATTGTGGGGCTGATCGTCCACTACAAGAATGCTGGCCATTCTAGATTGATCGTCCTTCATTTCCTTGCCGTCATAGTTGGTAGGTACAGGGAGGATAACTTCAGGAGTAACTTGCTGTCGATCTAGCTTTGAGATTGCTGTTTCTTCAGCCAAGCTTTTAAACTGCGTTGAAAGCTCTAAGGATTTAGACTTAAGCTGCGATTGCAATATTGTGCGAACATTAGCTTTCTTGACCTTTTGACCAATAACTTTCGACAATAATTTCCACAGTTGAGCAGCCACCACTTTGATATACCCGCCAGAGTAGCCTATTGATGCTGCAATCTGGCCATAGGTCTTCTTTTTAGCACTAACGTTTAAGGCTTCCATCAAAATAAGACCTTCTGCTTCACTCAACACTGAGCCTGTATAGCCTTTAACTAAATTATCTGCAAAATCAAGTAATGTTTTCTGGTCTGACATTGGAAAAGATTTAGAGGGTAAATTAAATAACTCTTTCTGTCCATCATAATTTTGTGGACAAACAGGCCAAACTAATCTTATCATGGTTCTGGTTCATAAAGATATAGTCAAATATGACATCTGGCAATCCTAAATTGTTTGTGAGAATTTTTATGATAGTTAATTTGAGCTGAAAACCTTGAAAATTCTGACTCCTGTAGGGGCGATTTCCTAGGTCATGCTGCCTCTTGCAGAGGAACTGCCTCTTGCAGAGGAACTGCCTCTTGCAGAGGAGCTGCTTCTTGCAGAGGAGCTGCCTCTTGCAGAGGAGCTGCCTCTTGCAGAGGAGCTTCGCTAACGCTAACCCTAACGCCAACTCGAATTGCCCGTACAACCAAAATCTTACAACTGAAATAGGATTGCTATATTTTTATTTTGCAGGTGTTATAGCAATCCTATTTTATTCGTGGCAAAAATCTTACTGCTTTTTACAGCGCTTTTCAGTTGAGTAGACCACTAAACTCATTATTAGGAGTCAGGAGTCAGGAGTCAGGAGGTAGGGACGTTGCATGCAACGTCCGTACAGAGTCAGGAGTTAGCAGTTAGGAGTTAGTATCATTGTGGTTTATTCATATGAAAACCGCTGTAGGGAATAGGGAACACTTAACTCTTAACTGGCAATAGTTTCAAGTTTTTTATCTACTTTTTAATTTATCACTACCTATTTAGGATTGCTATATCTTAATCAAAGATGACAATAGTCTGCGTAGGAAGATTACCTGAATAAAACTGATTATCCGGACATAATATTACCTTGATCAAAGATGAGAATAGTTTATGTAGGAAGATTACCTGAATAAAACTGAACTTTACCTTACCAAAACTGAACTTTTCTGAATAAAATTCTATGACATTTGTTGTATATCTACGCCAAAATACTTAGTCATAAATAATTATATAAATCAATTTTGAGTTACTAAATAATCTGTGTATATCAGGTATAGCCTTGATTATAAACAGATTTATATTTTGGTAATACTAGATTTATTGTCCAAATTAATCTCAAAAAAGTTCAGTTTTATTCAGGTTAAAAATTCATAACTAAAAATAACTTTTTCTGTATTGTGTTTTCCGATAACTTGAGTGATAATGATATCAACAACGGAAAGAGAACAACATTTTCTCAAAGCAATAAATAATCTAATTGAGGATAAAATAATGGCTGATTGGGATTTCTGACCAAGAACAACAACTGGGACTGATGGTAACGATAAGCTTGAAGGAAAAACAGGCTCTAATGAACATTGGCAAATACCCACATGGTCATTTGTCACTACATACTTTGATTACAAAGACATACTCCAGGGTCAAGGTGGAAATGATACACTTGTTGGAAAACAGGAGTCCGATACTCTTTATGGAGGGGGGGGTGATGACTATCTCTATGGTGGTAGTGAAACTACAGATCCAGACAGTGATAATGGCTATAAGTTTGTGCAGAATAATAGTAAGTCCCATAACAGGGGAGCTGGAGCAGATCATCTTGAAGGAGGTCCGGGAAATGATGCTCTCTTTGGAGGAGCTGGAAACGATACTCTCCTTGGAGGTGCCGACAATGATGTACTTCAAGGTGGAAACGGTACTGATTCTCTAGTTGGGGGTGCGGGTAATGATGTAATCTTTACTGGTAAATTATCGGCAGGCAACAGTGACATCATATATGGCGGAGCAGACAAAGACACATTCTTCCTTGGTGACACAAGTAAAACTGTAACTCCAGGCACTCTTGATGCTGAAGGATTTGCCAACGGAATTGCCACTGATATAACCGATCTTGGTTTCAGTATGATCCCTGTTGTCGGCGACCTGAGCAAAGGTCTTATAACCGCAATGAAAGAAATTACTCCCATTATTTATGAAGGGATAAATTCGGGAGTTGATGGCTATGTTGAGGCACCGCCTTCAGGAGAATACGCTACGGTTAAGGACTTCAATCCTTTAGAAGATGTAGTGATAATTCCCCTAAACTACGACAGTAGTAAGGGTGAAGACCCCAATGTTTTCATTTCAGATGCGACAAATACCCAAAACTTTTTAAGTTTTTCGTACGATCAAGGAGGTGGTACTGACATATTTGCCACTTTGAATTTTGCCAAAGCTGGAGATATTTTCCCTGGAGATACAGCTTTACCAACTCAGTATGTAACATCAATTCGAGAAACTCTCTTAAATAATGCTCTAATTCTAGATAAAAATGGGGTGTCTCAGGGTCTAAACAGCAGCGGTGCAACAAGCAATATTATAACTGCAAATGAATTCAGTGCAGAAATCCAAGCACAAATCGGTGAGATGGAAAACCCATTTTTAGTTCTAGGTGCCATTGGGCCTCTATCTGTCGAGGGTGATAACAGTGCCAACTACCGTTACGGTAGTAACTTTGACGACCACATTTATGGTTACACTTCCAAAGAAACAGTAGACAAGTCTGGGAGTACGCTAAACTTCACACCACACGCGGATGGTAACGATCAGCTATTTGGTTACGCGGGTAATGATGTATTGCTTGGAGGTAAAGGAGCAGATACTCTGAATGGGGGCGACGGTTTAGACTTTGTTTCTTACCAAGATAATAATCAGGGAACGGGTGCCACTGTCGATCTCTCTCAGGGCAAAGCAAGTAATGATGGGTTTGGTACTCAAGACACATTGATTAGCATTGAGAATGTTACTGGTAGTGACTATGATGACAATATCAAAGGAGATGGTGACGCTAACATCCTCATCGGTCGCCTAGGAACTGATATCTTAACAGGTGGTGCAGGTGCTGATACCTTTTATGTTGGTGAAGGTGATATTATCAAGGATTTTGCTGTGGAAGATAGGCTAATAATCCCTGTAGAGCTTTCCAACAATCTGTCTTTTAATTATTCGAATAACAATCTCACGTTATTAAATTCCAATGGGAGTGCAGATACAACTGTTGCGGTCTTGGAAAATATCTCCAATAATCAAGTTACCAATATTGTCAATAATTTTCAGTATCAGACTTCGGGATCATCAGGGATCAGCAGCCTCAATACAGGAGGATTGACTGTGGAACGTCGTATTCTTGGTACTTCCAATAATGACACTCTCTCTGGAGATGGTCATGCTAACGTCTTAGTTAGTGGAAAAGGGAACGATACTTTAACTGGTAATGGTGGTCAAGATACTTTCAGGCTCTCTGGTGGACAAAATACAATTACAGACTTCACACCTTCTGACGATAATATTCAGATTGATGTTAAAGAATATTACGACAACAATTCATCTGTAAACTTTGATGCCACTCATTCTGATACTGATAATACCCTTACTATTTCTATTGCCGGTGAGCAGGCTGCTATCCTACAAAATATCTCTAAAAATCAAGTGGTAGATGCCTTAAAAGAAATTGAGTTTATTGGAGAAGAAAACAACACAATTGTCATCAACAATGAGGAAACCAGCAGTAAGATCGGCGACTCAGCTGGTAGTCAGTATGTCTATGGTCATGCAGGCAACGATAACATCGCATTATTTGGAGGTAGGGATGTTGTACTAGGAGGAGATGGTGGCGATAGCATCATTACCTCTCAACAAGGTGACACTGCAATTGGTGGTACTGGTGCTGATACTTTTAGTCTCAATCAATATGGAACCAACTTTTCTCCCGACCGCATCCTGGACTTCACTCCTGCTGAAGGAGATAAGATTGAGATATGGAAAAAGAATTTGGATGCTATTAGTGATAACTCCGATCCTTCCTTAGGCTTAAACTTTACCCATTCAGAAACTAATAATGCTCTCACTATTACTCTTGGCGATCGGGATCTTGCCATTCTAGAAAATATCTCTGAAAATCAAGTAGGAGATGCCTTAAAACAAATTGAGATTTTGGGTTCACAAACAGACAATGACGGTTCAGAAGGTAGTGATGATGTTCTCATCGGCAACTCTGGCAATCAATTAATGCGAGGTCTTGGTGGTAATGATTACCTGTATGGCGCTGGAGGCAACGATACTCTCCGAGGTGGGTGGCAGGACGATCTGCTCCTAGGAGGAGATGGTAACGATTATCTGCAAGGCTTTGAAGACAGTGATATTTTAATTGGTGGTAAAGGTGCTGATATATTTGATTTCACCCACATTTTTGATGCAAATAGTGGTGTTGACAAGATTCTTGACTTCACTGCTTCTGAAGGAGATCGGATTCGCATTAATAGGTTTTACTATGGTTTTAGCAGTCGGAGTGATTTGAGCTTTTCAGAAGGTCAATTGTCAGCTAAATTAGCTAATGGTGACGACAAAGTTATTGCCATTCTCGAAAATGAATCTGGCTTTAATCTTAACAGTCATGTTGATCTGGTCGGGTAATCCTCTAAATCAAGTGATATAGGGAGCGACGTAGGGAATAAGGAACACTTAACTCTTAACAGAAAGTACCTTAAATTCTTAGTTTTTAATAAATCATATTCCCTTGACTACTTGACTTTGTTTTGGATATCACTACTTCTACACCACTACCCTTTGTTCTAAGTTCTAACTCAAACTTTATATTAGTCAGAATTATTAATCTTGATAGCAGGTGAATCTAACAACTAGATTCATCTGCTTTCGACTGCAGCAATATAGTGCTACGGGCAAAGCAAAAGTCACTTTTTAATATCTTGGGCGTGATGTGATATAGAATCCGATTGAACACTCGTCATTGCGACGATAGGAAGCAATCTCGTGGGACTCCTGAGATTGCTATCCGTTCCGGAATGCTCCACAAACCTTCCACTCCGTTCCAGTCGCTGCGGACGCAGGCTATAGTAACAGGACTTACGCAAAATATGGAATTATATGCCATATGTAGGGGCGAATGGCATTCGCCCTTACTAGATATGGCGGTTCTGCCTAAGTCCTGAGTAATTATCCGGATTTGATATAAGAGATGGGGAGTTCTAGAAATACTGGGCAATGGCACTCAGATGGCACATTTTTTTATACCTAATTAAACGGAGGCGATCGCGAAGTAGGGGCGGGTTCAGCCAGAAACATTGACAAAACTACAGAAATTCAATAAACCCGCCCCGAAATTGGTGTGGGTAATCATAATGTAATGGGGCGGGTTTAGCAAAATCTTTGATATCAGCACGATGTTATCCTCAAAACCCGCCCCTACACCCTGGTTAAATAAACCCGCCCCGAAATTGGTGTGGGTAATCATAATGTAATGGGGCGGGTTTAGCAAAATCTTTGATATCAGCACAATGTTATCCTCAAAACCCGCCCCTACACCCTGGTTAAATAAACTCGCCCCGAAATTGAAATTGGTGCGGGTAATCATAATGTAATGGGGCGGGTTTAGCAAAATCTTTGATATCAGCACGAT